>JANOOO010000180.1:0-6945 GCA_031421375.1 Polaromonas sp. | reverse complement strand
GCCCATTGCGCTGGTTGAAAGCCTCGGGCCGGGCTCGCTGCAGGTCCTGGCTGACCGGCCATTCGACAGCGTTGGCAGGGCCATGTTGCGGCCCTCTAAGGCTAAACTCCAGCGATGATTTTAGCTTTGGGTGCCGGTTTGGGATTCGCGGCGGCAGCGGCAGCGGCCGGGGCTTACGCTGTGGTGGCCCTGGGGCGCGCCCGGCTCGCCACCACCGGCCTGCGTGCCATCTTGCTGGCCGCCTGGGTGCTGCATGCCCTGGCCCTGGCCGAGGGGCTGCTGGGCAACCCGGCCCGCTTTGGCTTCGCCCCGTCGCTGTCGGTCACGGTCTGGCTGGTTCTGACGATCTATGCCATTGAAAGCTGGCTGTTTCCGCAACTTCATGCGCACTGGGCGCTGGCGGGCCTTGCCAGTGCCACGGTGGTGCTGGCCCTGCTCTTTCCCGGCAGCAGCTACCCCACCATCGCCTCACCCTGGCTGCCGCTTCACTGGGCGCTCGGTATTGCCTCGTATGGCTTGTTCGCCGTGGCTGTTGTTCATGCCTGGTTGATGAGCCGCACCGAGCAGTCGATGCGCAGAGCCGCGCAGACCGATGTGGGCGTGCCGCTGATGACGCTGGAGCGGCTGACCTTTCGGTTTGTGCAAGCCGGTTTTGTGCTGCTGTCGGCCACCTTGCTGGCGGGCTGGCTGTTTGGCGAAGCGTTTTACGGGGCGCAATCAGCCTGGAAGTGGAACCACAAGACCATTTTTTCGACGCTGGCCTGGGTGACGTTTGCCGCGTTGTTGCTGGGGCGCGCCTTTCTGGGCTGGCGCGGTCGCAAAGCGGTGCGGGTGTTGTACCTGGGTGCCGGCCTGCTTTTGCTGGGCTATGCAGGCTCGCGCTTTGTACTGGAAGTCATACTCAATCGCGCATGAAATACCTCCTCGTTTTAGGCATCGTTCTGCTTATTTTCTGGGTTTGGCGCAGCGCGCGCGACCGGCGTGGCGCCAGGGATGACCGGGCCGGCAAAGCGGCCCCTGAACCGGTGAAAACCGAGATCGTCGAGTGCGATGTTTGCCATGTGCATCTGCCGCGCTCCGACGCGCTGATCGGTGCCAAAGGCACCTATTGCAGCGACGCCCATCGGGTGCAGGCCGGGCGCAAGGGATGAACCCATGCACGTGTATCGCGGCGGCCCGAAGCCTGCATCTCACCTGAGGCACCCGGGCCGCTGATGGATTCGCAGTTTCATTCGTGGCTCGACTCGGCCGAGAAAAACTCTCACGCACGCGAACTCGCTTCGACTCCCGATTCATTTCAGCGCCTTTGGCACGTATTCATGACTGCCCGGGTAGCCATTGCTGCCGTGCTGGTGGTGTTGCAAGCGTCAATCTACGCGCTGGGCCAGGTGGCAACCCACAATGCGGCGATCATCTGCGTCGCCTACCTGCTCGCAACGCTGGTGGTGCGCGTTTTTGCCAGGCCTCACCCGCCCCGGCGCACAGTCAAGCTGCAATGGCTGGTCACTGTGGGGGTGGATGTGGCGGCCTTCTCGGCGCTGGAGTTTGTGCAGGCCGGAGTGATGAATTACACGCCGCTGTTCGCGCTTCCGGTGCTGGTCGCGTCAGTGCTGGGGCCGATCCGGCTGGCCTTCGGTACGGCGGCGGCGGTCAGCCTGGTTTTGCTGGTCAGCGCCTGGTGGACAGCCACCCAGACTGCTGGTGATATGAACGCCCGTTTTTTGCAGGCGGCGCTTAGCGGCACGGGCTTTTTTCTGGTCGCGCTGCTGACCAGCCAGCTGGCGCAGCGGCTGTCGCGCGAAGAAGGCCGGGCCCGAAGCAGCCATGCGGCGGCGAGCATGCAGAACATGGTCAACCAGCTCGTCATTGAGGGACTCGCGGAAGGTGTGCTGGTGGTCGATGCACACGGAACGGTGCGCTCGATCAACCGCGCCACGGGCCGCCTGCTCGCCACCAGCGACGGCGCCCGCAACGCGTTGTTTGTGCTGACGCGCGAGAAAGCCTGGCAGCCTCTCGTTGCGCTGATGACGCACACCTTTTTGTCGCAGAGCCCGCAAGAAGCCGATATCAGCCTCGACTTCCCGGCTGCCGGGATTCGCCGGCTGCACGTGCGCACCCGGCTGGCCCGGGCCCGCGATGGCAGCGGGGAAAACCTGTGCGTGATGTTTCTCGAAGACCTGCGGGTCATGGAGGCGCGCCTGCGCACCGAAAAACTCGCGGCGATGGGCCGCATGTCGGCTGCGGTGGCGCATGAAATTCGCAATCCGCTGGCAGCAATCTCGCAGGCCAATGCGCTGCTCGACGAAGACCTGCACGACCCAAGCCACAAGCAGCTAACGGCCATGATTCGCCAGAATGCGCTGCGCCTGGCGCATATCGTCAATGAAGTTCTCAACGTCTCACGCGCGCACGAGCAGTTACCAGACGCGCAGACCATGACGCTGCTGCTCGACGAGGCAGTTATAAAAGCGGCTGGTGACTGGATCGTGCAGCACAAGGTGCCCGCGCGGGTGCAGGTCCGCGCTGACGCACCCCACGCGGCGGTGTGGTTCGAGCCCGAGCATTTGCGCAGGCTGATGATCAATCTTCTCGACAACGCGCTGCGCTATGCCAGCACCGCGCCCGATGCGATACGTGTTGAAACGCAGACGCTTTCACCCGTGCAGGCCAGCCTTTCGGTCTGGAGCGACGGCACGCCGTTAGAGGCAACCGTCGAGAGCCATCTTTTTGAGCCTTTTTTCTCGTCAGAAAGCCGCAGCAGCGGGCTGGGTCTGTATATTTGCCGGGAGCTGTGCGAGCGCTATGGCGCGGTGATTGGCTACCGGCGAGCCAGTCGCGGCGGCATCGCTGGAAACGAATTTTTCGTCAATTTCAAGTCGGCCTCGCGGCCACTCAATGACCCCTCAACCCTGTTCGAGGCTCTGCCCACCTGACCATGAGCGCGCCTGTACCCCACCCCTCCAGCCAGCCAGCCCGCATCCTCGTCGTCGATGACGAGCCCGATTTGCGCACGCTCTACGAGCTGACTTTGTTGCGGGAGGGCTACCGGGTCGAAGCAGCAGGCGATCTGGCGCAAGCGCGAGAGCAACTGCAAAGCCAACACTTTGACGCAGTCATCACCGACATGCGACTGCCCGACGGCCTCGGGCTGGAGTTGCTGCGGGAACTGGTTGCCGCGCAGCGCAGCGAGCGCTGCGTGGTGATTACCGCGCACGGCTCGGCTGAAAATGCGGTGGAAGCGCTCAAAGCCGGGGCTTTTGACTACCTGACCAAGCCGGTTGATCTCAAGCAGTTCCGCAGCGTGGTGGCGTCGGCCATTCAGGCCACACGCGCCCACGCACTGGCAACACCCGCCTTGAACGCTGCAACGGAGTTGCCGCAGCGCAGCAGGGCTGGCACAGCGGCAGGCGCAGGCGCAGTCGCGGTCGCGGTCGCAGTCACAGCCTCATCGGACGCGATTCTGCAAAAGCTGGTCGGACAGTCGGCGCTGATGCGTGCCGTTAAATCACGTATTGCCAAGGTATCGGGCAGTATGGCACCGGTGTTGATTCAGGGCGAGTCGGGCACCGGAAAAGAACTGGTCGCCCGCGCGGTTCATGCTTGCAGCCACCGGGCGGCCGGCGCATTTGTGGCAGTCAACTGCAGCGCCATTCCCGAGAACCTGATGGAGGCCGAATTTTTTGGCGCGCGCAAGGGCGCATACACCGGCTCGGCGCAAGACCGGCAAGGCTACTTCCAGGCGGCCAAGGGCGGCACGCTTTTCCTCGATGAGATCGGCGATTTGCCGCTGGCGATGCAGTCCAAGCTGCTACGCGCCATTCAAGAGCGCATGGTGCGTCCGCTGGGCTCGCCAAATGAAGATGCCGTTGATGTCCGCATCGTCAGCGCCACGCACAAAGACCTCGCCGCCGAAGTGCAGGCGTGTACCTTCCGCCAGGATTTGTACTACCGGCTGAACGTGATTGAGATCGCCGTTCCAGCGCTGCGCGACCGGCGTGAAGACCTGCCCGCCCTGTGCGAAGCCCTGCTCGAACGCATCTGCGCTGAATCGGGCTTTGCTACGCCCGCCATTGACGCGCCGGCCATGGTGCGACTGCAGGCCTACCCATTCAACGGCAATGTGCGCGAGCTTGAAAACCTGCTTCATCGTGCCGTGGCCCTCAGTGAAGGCGGGACGCTTCAATTCGACGCCTCGCCCGATGAGTTCGTTCCGGTCCCAGACAACCTGCAGGATTACCTGGATCGCCAGGAGCGCAATATTCTGGTCAAAGTGCTTGAAGAAACCGGCTTCAACCGCACCGCAGCGGCGACCCGGCTCGGCCTGAGCCTGCGCCAGATTCGCTACCGCATCGCAAGACTCAACATTGCGACGCCCGGCGGCGAAGAGCCTGCCGATGAACCCGCCTGAGCCGCGCGCGAGCGCCCCTTTGTGGCGTGACGGCTGGTACCGCTTTGCCCGCGCGCTGCCGTCACCGAATTTCGGCCCTCGCCCGGCCGATGCGTTGATCGATCTCGTCGTGATCCATTCAATCAGCCTGCCGCCCGGAGAGTTCAACACCGGGCAGGTTCACAAGCTGTTTCTTAACCAGCTCGACTGGGACGCGCACCCGTATTTCCAGAAAATACGGGGCTTGCAGGTGTCGGCGCATTTTTTTATCACAAGGCGCGGCGAGTTGTGGCAGTTTGTCAGCAGTGACCAGCGCGCCTGGCACGCCGGAGACTCGGCTTATCGCGGTCGGGGCAATTGCAATGACGACTCCATTGGCATTGAGCTTGAAGGCATCGAAGGCGGGC
This sequence comes from Polaromonas sp., assembly GCA_031421375.1. Lineage (GTDB taxonomy): Bacteria > Pseudomonadota > Gammaproteobacteria > Burkholderiales > Burkholderiaceae_C > Polaromonas. The sequence continues at coordinate 2,151 of JANOOO010000180.1, read as the reverse complement.
TTTTCGAGTCCGCCCAGTACGAAACCTTGTCCAGTCTGTGCAACGCCTTGATGCACGCCTACCCGATTGCGCATGTGGCCGGCCATGAGCACGTGGCTGTCGGCCGCAAGCATGACCCCGGTGCGGGTTTCGACTGGCAGTTGCTACAGCGGTCAATGGGCGCGTCCGACACCTGCTTCCCGCAAACACACCTTAAATAGCGAGCGTTACCGAATCGGGCATTCGTCATGCCGGACGGTCTTCGCGGCCACCACTTGCATGCCACGTTCTAGCGTCTTTCACATCGCTAAAAACATGGAGATTGCTGCTTTTTCACACTGAAAAACACGGCACCGAATAAAATCAGCGAAGAAGAGAAAAACACTACCGGTAGTGTCTTGTAATCAAGCAAGACGCTAGGTATAGTGTGTGAACCCCCTTCACCTCGCAAGCATCGACGACACAACAGGCATTGAAAAATGTTTACAAAAACAATAGCAGTGCGGCGTTTATTCAAGCGGTTCTCAAGTTATTCATCAGCTCTTCATTAGCTTGTCGATAGCTGTGAGACAGCAAGGCTGCCGAGCGTGCTTGTCTGCCCAGCCCCGCTTTCATTCAATCAAATAAATTTAGAGTCAAGAGGAACCCATGCAAACCACATCCCACACGAGCACCGAAGCCTCCGGCAGTTTTTCCGGCACAGCGGTCGCAGCACGCACCAGCGCGCAAAACAGCCCGCTTTCCCACTATCAGATCATTCGCCGCAATGGCGCGGTGGTTCCCTTTGAGCCGAACAAAATCGCCGTAGCCATGATGAAGGCTTTTTTGGCGGTTCACGGCACCCAGGGCGCGGCATCGGCCAGCGTTCGCGAAACCGTTGACCAGCTGACGCAGGCCGTCATGCGGGCACTGGTGCGCTCACGTCCGGGTGGCGGCACCTTTCATATTGAGGACGTACAAGACCAGGTCGAACTGGGGTTGATGCGCGGCGGTCATCATGAAATTGCACGGGCCTACGTGCTCTATCGTGAAAAGCGCACGCAGGAGCGGGCGCGCCAGCCGCAAAGCCCGGCTGCTTCCACGCCGCTGCTGCACGTCATGGACGGCGGCAAACGGGTTGCGCTGGACATCAGCAAGCTGACTGCGCTGATCGAAGCCTCATGCGCAGACCTGAGTGCCGCAATAACGTCGGCACCCATCCTGCACCAAACCATGCGCAATCTGTATGACGGCGTGCCGATTGACGAGGTGTACAAGGCGTCGATCCTGGCCGCGCGCACATTGATTGAAGTCGATCCCGACTACACCTACGCCACGGCACGCTTGCTGATGCACGCCATTCGCCGCGAAGTGCTGGGCGAAGAGGTGGACCAGGAGGCAATGAAGACCCGCTACGCCGAGTACTTCCCGCAATTTATCTCCAAAGGTGTCAAAAACGAGCTGCTCGACGAAAAACTCCAACAGTTTGATCTTGCGCGGCTAGGCGCAGCGCTCAAACCCGAGCGAGACCTGCAGTTCGATTACCTCGGCCTGCAAACCCTGTTCGACCGCTATTTTTTGCACGTCCGCAAACAGCGCATTGAGTTGCCGCAGGCTTTCTTCATGCGCGTTGCGATGGGCCTGTCGCTCAACGAGATCGACCGCGAAGCGCGCGCCATCGAGTTCTACGAGGTCCTGTCGTCGTTTGACTTCATGTCGAGCACGCCCACGCTGTTCAACGCCGGCACGCTGCGCTCACAGTTGTCGTCCTGCTACCTCACCACAGTAGCCGACGACCTGGGCGGGATTTACGATGCCATCAAGGAAAACGCGCTGCTGTCCAAATTCGCTGGAGGGCTTGGAAACGACTGGACGCCGGTGCGTGCTCTGGGTGCCCACATCAAAGGTACCAACGGCGAGTCGCAGGGCGTGGTGCCCTTCCTTAAAGTAGTCAACGACACCGCAGTTGCGGTAAACCAGGGCGGCAAACGCAAGGGGGCGGTTTGCGCTTACCTGGAAACCTGGCACCTTGATATCGAGGAATTCCTGGAGCTGCGCAAGAACACCGGCGATGACCGCCGCCGCACGCACGACATGAATACCGCTAACTGGATTCCCGATCTTTTCATGCGCCGCGTGATGGAAAAAGGCAGCTGGACCCTGTTTTCCCCGTCCGACACACCAGACCTGCAC
>JANOOO010000179.1:0-4589 GCA_031421375.1 Polaromonas sp. | reverse complement strand
GCTGCGCCGCGCCTGGTTTCGCCGTTCGCCTTATAAGGTGCGAGCCACTTCCTTGATCTCGAAGAACTCCAGCACGTCACCTTCTTGAATGTCGTTGTAGTTCTTGATGTTCAAGCCGCACTCAAACGTTTCCTTGACTTCGCGTGCGTCGTCCTTGAAGCGCTTGAGCGATTCGAGCTCGCCCGTGAAGATGACGATGTTCTGGCGCAGCAGGCGCAGGCGGGCCGCGCGGCGCACCACGCCGGCCGTGACCATACAACCGGCAATCGAGCCGATCTTGCTGACCTTGAACACTTGGCGAATCTCGGCCGTGCCGATGATTTCTTCCTTCTTGTCGGGCGTCAGCATGCCGGACATTGCCGCCTTCAATTCGTCCACTGCGTCATAAATGATGTTGTAGTAACGAATCTCGACGCCGTTGTTTTCGGCCTGCTTGCGCGCCTGCGCGTCGGCGCGGGTGTTGAAACCGATCAGCACCGCTTTCGAGGCAATTGCCAGGTTGACGTCCGACTCGGAGATACCGCCCACGCCGGAGTAAACCAGTTGCACCTTGACCTCTTCAGTCGAGAGCTTGAGAAGCGACTGCGCCAGCGCCTCTTGCGAGCCCTGCACGTCGGCCTTGATGATGATGGGCAGCATCTTGACTTCGCCGGCGTTGATGTCGGAGAACATGTTCTCCAGCTTCGACGCCTGTTGCTTGGCCAGCTTGGTGTTGCGGAACTTGCCAGCGCGGTAGGTGGAAATCTCTCTAGCGCGGCGCTCGTCGAGCATGACGATGAAATCATCGCCGGCCTGCGGTACTTCCGTCAGGCCCTGGATTTCAACCGGGATTGACGGGCCTGCCGTTTTGATGGTTTTACCGTTTTCGTCGAGCATGGCTCGGACTCGGCCGTAGGTCGAGCCTGCCAGAACAATGTCGCCGGCCTTCAGCGTGCCGGACTGCACCAGCACTGTGGCGACCGGGCCTTTACCCTTGTCGAGCCGCGCTTCAATCACCAGACCTTTGGCAAGCGCATCGACCGGCGCGCGCAATTCAAGAATCTCGGCCTGCAGCAGCACTTGTTCGAGCAGCGTGTCGATACCGGCACCGGTACGCGCCGAAACCGGCACAAAGGGCGAATCGCCGCCGAACTCTTCAGGCACGACCTGCTCGGCCACCAGTTCACCCTTGACGCGATCGAGGTTGGCATCGGACTTGTCGATCTTGTTGATCGCCACCACGATGGGAACGCCGGCCGCCTTGGCGTGCTTGATGGCTTCTTTGGTTTGCGGCATCACGCCGTCGTCGGCTGCGACCACCAGAATGACGATGTCAGTTGCCTGCGCGCCACGGGCACGCATGGCGGTGAACGCCTCGTGACCCGGCGTGTCGAGGAACGACACCATACCGCGCGGCGTTTGCACGTGGTAGGCACCGATATGCTGAGTGATTCCGCCCGCCTCGCCTGAGGCGACCTTGGACTTGCGGATGTAGTCAAGCAGCGAGGTCTTGCCGTGATCGACGTGGCCCATTACGGTGACGACCGGTGCGCGCGGCAGGAACTCGGCCTGCTGGCCCTGAACGTCGTCGTCGGTGAAGGCTTCCGGGTCGTCCAGCTCTGCCGTCACGGCGGTGTGGCCCATTTCCTCGACCACGATCATCGCCGTGTCCTGGTCCAGCGGCTGGTTGATGGTGACCATCTGGCCGAGCTTCATCAAATGCTTGATGACCTCGTTGGACTTGACGCTCATCTTGTGGGCGAGTTCGCCCACAGTGATGGTCTCGGGCACGTGGACCTCGATTACCTTGAATTCAGTTGGGGCAGAGAAGTTCGAGTCGGGACGTGCATCGCGGTCGTGTGTACGCCTGCCACGCGGGCCGCCACGGAAATTACCGCGACCGGGTAGCGCCGGTGCGCCGCGACTTGGCAAGCCCTTCTTCTTGGCCGCGTCGTCTTTCCAGGTCGAGGACAGATTCGCGGACTTGACTTCTTTTTTGCCAGCCGCGCCGGCTGCGGCGGCGGCGGTCACACGCACTGCTGCCCCAGGCACCACGGCCGGCTTGTGCAGCGTGCCCTTGATCACAGTTTTGGGATCAACATGCGGGACCAATACCCGCTTGGGCGCAGACATCATCGCGCGAATGCCGGCGGCTTCTGCCTCGGCTTTGCGGCGACGATCCTGCAGGTCCTGTGCCTTCACGGCGTCGGCCTGGAACTCGGCTGTGGCTTTTGCCTTGGCCGCAGCCAGGGCGGCGGCGTGCGTTGCAGCCGCTTCAGCCACTTTGCCGGCTTTAGCTACCGCTGCAGCGTCCGGGGGCTGCGGCGCAACTGCTTCAGGTTTGTCTTCTGCATCTTTACCACTGACCACCGGCACACGTGCTTTTTTGGCATCTTTCGCAGCTTTGGTTTTTTTGGCGATGCTTGCCTCTTCCTCGGCGGCTGCAGCCGCGGCGAATTCGGCGTCGGCTTGTGCCTGACGCTGAATCTCGCGCGCGGCTTCGCTGGCGTTGCGCTCCTCGCGCAGACGCTGCTTTTCGGCCAGCTCTTCTTCCTGACGACGCAGCAATTCGGCATGGCTGCGGGCCTCTTCTTCACGGCGAATCAGGTCCGAGTTGTCAACAACGTGAGCCGCCGATTCAGCGACAGGCGCAGACAGCGCTTCTTCAACCGGCAAGTCGCTGCCGTCTTCGCGCCTGACGAAGGTGCGCTTTTTACGAACCTCAACCTGGATGGTGCGCGCGCGCCCCATCGAATCGGCCTGCTTGATTTCGGTGGTTGATTTCTTGACCAGCGTGATCTTCTTGCGTTCGGCGCTGGCGGTGCCGTGGCTCGCTTGCAAAAAGCCCAGAAGCTTTTGCTTGTCTGCTTCGGAAACCGGATCCCCAGCCTGGGTCTTGGCGACACCGGCGCTGCTCAATTGCTCGATCAGGGTGGCGGTGGATTTATTCAGTTCAGCTGCGAATTCAGCGACGGTATTGGTACTGGACATAGTTGGTTTTCCTGACTGGCCTTCATGATCAAAGCACTTGAGCCGGGGCCGGCACAGCGGTAACTACAGACGTGTCGGCGGCGGTGGCGGTCTCGTCAGAGTCAATGGTAAACCAATGCGCGCGCGCCGTCATGATCAAGGCAGTGGCTTCTTCTGAAGACTGGCCGGTGATTTCGGTCAATTCGTCCGTGGCCAGATCGGCCAGGTCGTCACGGGTGTTGATGCCCGCTGCGACCAGCTTTTCAATCAGATCGGGCGTGGTGCCTGCAACATCGCGCAACTTTTGCGAAACGCCTTCGGCGCTTTCTTCTTTGGCAATTTCCATTGTCAGCAAAGCGTCTTTGGCGCGGGTGCGCAACTCGTTAACCGTGTCTTCGTCAAACGATTCAATCTCAAGCATCTCCTGCAGCGGCACATAAGCCACCTCTTCGAGCGTGTTGAAACCCTCGGAGATCAGGATGTCGGCGATTTCCTCGTCCACGTCGAGCTTTTCCATGAAGAGCTTGCGGCTGGTGTCGGTCTCCAGCGTCTGCTTTTCGGCTGACTCATCGGCCGTCATGATGTTGATCTTCCAGCCGGTCAGCTCGGCGGCCAGGCGCACGTTCTGCCCGCCCCGGCCGATGGAGATCGCCAGGTTTTCTTCATCAACAACCACATCCATTGCGTGGCGCTCTTCATCGACGACGATGGACGACACGTTGGCCGGGGCCAGCGCACCAATCACGAATTGCGCCGGGTCTTCGCTCCACAAAACAATATCGACGCGCTCGCCCGCCAGCTCGTTGGTGACGCCATTGACGCGGGTGCCGCGCACGCCGACGCAGGTGCCGATGGGATCGACGCGCTTGTCGTGCGAGAGCACCGCCATCTTGGCGCGTGAGCCGGGGTCGCGTGCGCAGGATTTGATTTCAAGCAGGCCCTGCTCGATCTCGGGCACTTCCTGGCGGAACAGCTCAATCATGTATTCAGGCGCAGTGCGCGACAAAATGATGGGCGCGCCGCGCAGCGTCGTATCGACTTCCATGATGATGGCGCGCACACGGTCACCGGCACGCAGGTTTTCTTTGGGAATCATGTCGCTGCGGCGCAGCCGGCCTTCAACCCGGCCCGACTCCACGATGATGTCGCCCTTGTCCATGCGCTTGACGGTGCCGACGAAGATTTTCTCGCCGCGCGACATGAAGTCGGTCAGCAGCATCTCGCGCTCGGCGTCGCGGATTTTTTGCAGAATCACCTGCTTGGCGGCCTGCGCGCCGATGCGGCCAATGGGCAGGCTTTCAATCGGTTTTTCGATGAAGTCGCCCTCTTCAATGTCGGCGAGTTCGTCGCGCGCATCGCTGATCAGCTCCTCGGCTTCCGGGTTTTGCAGACCGGCTTCATCGGGCACGACCAACCAGCGCCGGAAGGTCTCGTAAGCGCCGTTGTCGCGGTCCACCGTGACGCGAATGTCCACGCCCTCCGGGTACACCTTCTTGGTGGCCGAGGCGAGCGCAAGCTCGACGGCACCGAACACGACATCACGTTCCACGTTTTTCTCACGCGAGATGGCATCAACCAACATCAACAGTTCGCGATTCATTTCACAAGCCTGCCTTTCTTCATCTAATTTCTGTTTGATT
>JANOOO010000178.1:0-1936 GCA_031421375.1 Polaromonas sp. | reverse complement strand
TGACCGGAGTCAGCCCGAGCTGCTTTCGCAGTTCATCGACCGGCACGCCGAGCCGCAAGTTGAGGTCGTGATCGTCGATCCGAATCGCGGCAACCAGGCGAGCTTCAGCCGCAAGATGGGGCTACTTGGCTATGTACACAGTCGCACGCCGGTTGCAGTGCTGCCTGACGGCGCGGCCTACAAGGGGCAGGTTCACCGGTATGTGCGTAGCAGCGCGGCTTGATCTTTGACTGCAAAACGTTAGAAAACCGTCTGCACTGCCTGATATTTTTTGCTCAGATTTGCTTGCAGCCAATGATTGAATGTCGTGGCAGCCCGAAGACCCTCAAACCCGCAGCGCGTCCAGCAACTCTGTCTCAATCGCAATCTGCGCGCGGTTGTGCTGCAACTCGGGTCCGTCGATCAGGAACGTGTCTTCGACGCGCTCGCCGAGGGTGGTGATCTTGGCCAACTGCAAATTGATGCGGTGCCGCGCCAAAATTCGGGCGATCAGATAGAGCAGGCCGAGCCGGTCGCTGGCTGAGACGGTGAGCAGCCAGCGCTGGCCCTTTTCGTCGGGCTGCAGATCGACTTTTGGGGCGATGGGAAAGCTCTTGACGCGGCGCGAGACGCGGCCTTTTCCGGGCACAGGCAGCGGCCCCATCTGGTCGATGGTGCGGGCCAGGTCGCTCTCGACCATCGCAGCAAGCTCGCGGTAATGCTCGGTCAAATCGGGATTGACGACCTGAAAGGTATCAAGCGCGTAGCCATTCTTGGCGGTGTGTACCTTCGCATCGAGGATGCTGAACCCGGCTTGATCAAAGTAGCCGCAAATGCGCGCGAACAGGTCGGGTGCATCCAGTGTATAGACCAGCACCTGCATGCCTTCGCCGGCCAGCGATGCGCGCGCGCGCACCACCGCGCCCCTGGCTTTGCCGACGTGCCGTGCCAGCTGCCGCGCGTGCCAGGCGATGTCGGCGGCATCGTGGCGCATGAAGTAGCTGAGGTCCAGCGTGTTCCACAGCGCCAGGTGCGACTCAAAGGGCTCGGCGTGCAGCGCCAGCGTCGTCAGCGCCTCGCGCTTTCTGGATTCGACCTCGGCGTCTGCGTCTGGCGCGCGGCCACCCAGCACGCGCAGCGTGTAGCGGTACAGGTCTTCAAGCAGCTTGCCCTTCCAGGCGTTCCAGACCTTCGGGCTGGTGCCGCGAATGTCGGCCACCGTCAGCAAGTAGAGCGCGGTCAGGTTGCGCTCATTGCCGACGCGGCGTGCGAAGGCGGCAATTGTTTCCGGGTCAGTCAGGTCTTCTTTTTGCGCGATGCGGCTCATGCGCAGGTGCTCGCGCACCAGAAATTCAATCAGCCGGGAGTCTTCGCGAGCAATGCCGTGCTGGCGGCAAAACACGCGCACGTCGTGGCAGCCGAGCTCGGAGTGGTCGCCGCCCCGGCCCTTGGCAATGTCGTGAAACAGCGCGGCGATGTACAAAATCCAGGGCTTGTCCCAGCCGGCCGCGAGCTGCGAGCACATCGGGTATTCATGCGAGTGGTCGGCAATGAAAAACCGCCGTACGTTGCGCAGCACCATCAGGATGTGCTGATCGACGGTATAGACATGAAACAGGTCGTGCTGCATTTGCCCCACGATTTTTCGGAACACCCACAGGTAGCGGCCCAGCACAGAAGTCTGGTTCATCAGCCGCATCGCGTGCGTGAGGCCCTCGGGCTGCTGGATGATGCGCAAAAATGTTGCGCGATTGACTGGGTCGCTGCGAAAGCCGGCGTTCATCACCGTGCGGGCGTTGTACAGCGCCCGCAGCGTGCGTGCTGACAAGCCGCGTATGCCGGGGGCCGATTCATAGACCAGAAAAGTTCGCAGGATGGCCTGCGGATTGCGCAGGTACAGGTCGTCATCGACCACGTCCAGCAGACCGCCCTTGTCCGAAAAATCGGCGTCGATGGG
>JANOOO010000177.1:0-1513 GCA_031421375.1 Polaromonas sp. | reverse complement strand
GCGCGGCGGCTTTGATGTAATTGTGGGCAACCCGCCTTATGTGCGGATGGAGCGCCTGAAGGCTTTCAAGCCCTATCTGGAAAAGCGCTATGCCGTGGCGAGCGACCGGGCAGACCTGTATTGCTACTTTTTCGAGCTGGCAATCCGGCTGCTTCGCAATGGCAGCCGCGGTGGGCGTATCGGTTTCATCTCGTCTTCGACCTTTTTCAAAACCGGCTCCGGGCAAAATTTGCGCGCCTATTTGTTGAAGCACGTGCAGATTGAGACGGTGGTCGATTTCGGCGATTTGCAGGTGTTCGAGGGTGTCACGACTTACCCTGCCATCCTCACCGCACGGCGCAGTGGCTCGCCTGACGCAGAAGGGCTGATCCGTTTCTGGAACCTGAAGGGCCAAGTGCCAGCCAAGTTTGTCGAGGCGCTTGAAACGTCGTCCCAGACCATGCCGCAGGGCCGCTTGAATGCGAACGCCTGGCAATTTGAAGGCGATGCCCGCTCTCAGCTGCGGCACAAGCTGCGCGGCGCGCATCCCACGCTCAAAGAGGTTTATGGCGCGCCGCTTTACGGCATTAAAACGGGGCTGAACGAAGCTTTTGTTTTGAATCGTGCCGAGCGCGATGCGCTGCTGGACATAGACCCCAAAAGCGGCGATCTGCTCAAGCCATATCTAGAGGGAAAAGACCTTAAAAAGTGGCGCGTTGAATCGCAGGACCTGTGGCTGATCTACATCCCCAAAAATCGCGTCAACATTGACGACTACCCCGCCATCAAGGCGCATCTTTTGCCCTTCAAAGCGGCGCTTGAAAAGCGCGCCACCAAACAGGCGTGGTTTGAGTTGCAGCAGGCGCAGGAGGCTTATCTAGCTGCGATGGATGCACCCAAACTGGTCTATGTGGATATGAGCGACAAGCCCAATTTTTCCATCGAAAAGAATCGCGCGGCTCTGGCCAATACGGCCTACTTTATTGGCAATGCAGATTACTTTTTGCTGGCGCTTATGACGTCTAAAGTGATGTGGTTTTTTTTGACGGCGCTGACTACGGCCTACCGGGGCGGGTTTTATCGTTTGTTCACGCAGCATGTTGAAACCCTGCCCGTACCAGCGGCCCCGAATGCCTTGAAAGCCAGCTTGTCGGCTCTTGCGCAAGCTGCCCAGACCGCCGCCGAATCCCGCCGCGACGAGATTGCCCGCTTTGGCCGCGCGGCGCTGCGCGACCTGGTGCCGGGCGGCTTGACTAACTTGACTGCCAAAGGTGCAGCCAGGCTGCCCGTCGCCTGGCAGGGCGCCATTCCGCAATTCACCGACTTCACAGCCGAGCTGAAAAAGCGCTTCAAGCGCGAGCTCAATCTGGTCGAGCGAAATGATTGGGACGCGGCTGTAACTCATGCACGCGAGAAAGTCGCGGCGCTGACCCGGCAGATCACCGAGGCCGAGCGTGAGATTGATGCGATCGTGTACGCCTTGTTCGATCTCACTGCGGAAGAAATTGCATTGATCTCGGAAAGCTCGTAGCCG
>JANOOO010000176.1:0-2246 GCA_031421375.1 Polaromonas sp. | reverse complement strand
TGCGATGTACTGCGCCGTCCAGTCGCCGATGCCCGGCAGCGTTTTCAGCAGCGCGATGGTGGCCGGTACATCGACGCCGCCATGCAGCTGCAATTGCCCGCTGTGTACGGCACGCGCCAGCGCGACGATGGCGGCCTGCCGATGCCGCACGATACCGATGCCTCCGAGCGCATCGCTGCTGCTCTCTACCAGCGCGGCTGCAGTCGGAAACAGACGGTTCAGTTGCGGCCAGGGCGTTTCAAGCGCTGCGCCGAAACGCAGGGTCAGCCGCTGTGCCAGCGTGCGGGCAGCTGCCACCGTGACCTGCTGCCCAAGCACGGCGCGCACCGCCAGCTCGAAGCCGCTAAGGGCGCCCGGCACGCGCAAGCCATCGCCCTGCGGGAAGCTCGTATGCAGCGCGGCGTTGATGGCCTGCGGGTCGGCGTCGAGGTCGAACAGCGCGCGCACACGGCGAATCACCAGCGGCAGCACCTTGCACAGCGAATCGCTGACTTCCAGCCGCAACTGCGTGCCCGGCTCGTCGAAGCTAAAGCGCAGCCAGCCAGTGTGCAGCGCGCCGCCCGATTCAACGCCGAAGGTGCGCATGATGCGGGAGCCGTGCCCGGAGCCCGCCACCGATTCAACCCCGTCGATGGCGCGCTTGCCAAAAAAAGCCAGCATCGCCGCCACGTCGTAGGGCGGGCGATAGCCGAGCCGCACGGTGATGCCGGGCGTGCTGCGCTTCGCCTGGCCAGCGCCTTCGCGGCGCAACTGAGTCGGGTTGAGCCGGTAGTGCTTTGCGAACGCCGCGTTGAAGCGCCGCACGCTGGCAAAGCCGCTGGCCAGCGCGACTTCGGTGATCGGCAGCTGCGTGTCGGTCAGCAATTGTTTGGCGCTCAAGAGCCGCCGCGTTTGCAGATATTGCAGCGGCGAGACGCCGAACTGCACCTCGAAAATGCGCCGCAGGTGGCGGGTGCTGATGCCCATTTGCGCAGCAATGCTGTCTATCGTCGAAGCCGCAGCGTCCCCCGCGGTATTGGCAACGGGCGGCTCAAGCCAAGCTCCCGGCGCGGAACCGGCTTTGCCGGGCCGCAGGCGGGCGGCCCCCTCGGGGCTGGAGCCTGCGGCTCCAAACCTGCTTGAGCAGGTTTGGACAGGCGACAGAGGCGAAGCGTCCCGCGAGCCGCAGCCTGCAAGGCCTCGGGAGTTACGCGAAGCGAACGACCGTGGGGGCTCCATCAACCACGCTGCTTGTTGCGCCAGCACGCTGCTGGAGTCTTGTATCGACCACCGCGTGGCCTCGGGTGCCAGCTCGGGCCGGCAGCGCAGGCAGGGGCGAAACCCGGCCTGCTCGGCTTGCGCCGCCAGATTGAAGAACCGGCAATTTTCAGGTTTGGGCGTTTTGACGCGACACACCGGACGGCAATAAATTCCGGTCGAGGTCACGCCGGTGAAAAAGCTGCCGTCAAAGCGCGCGTCACGGGTCTTCAGCGCGAGGTAGCAGGCGTCGTGATCTGGCCGGCGGGCGGCCTGAGAAACACCGGTTTTCATGACTCTGATGATAAGCCGCGCCTTCAAATCCACTAGCCATTTCCGGACATGTGCAGCGCGGGCTGCGGCCTACAATTTGCGGCAATCTGCCAGCCCCCACCCCTTTTCAGGACCCACGCCATGCAACTGAACGCGTCGATTTTCAAGGCCTACGACATTCGCGGCGTGGTGCCATCGACCATCAATGAAGAAGTCGCCGAAGCGCTCGGCCATGCCTTCGGCGCGCGCGCGCTGGCGCAGGGCGAGCAAAGCGTGGCAGTCGGCCGCGATGGCCGGCTGAGCGGCCCCGCGCTGGCGGCGGCGCTGATGCGTGGGCTGGCGGCGTCCGGCATTGACGTGATCGATGTCGGCATGGTGACCACGCCGATGCTGTATTTCGCTGCGAACAGGCTGGCCAACTCAGGCATTCAAGTCACTGGCAGCCACAACCCGAAAGACTACAACGGCTTCAAGATGGTGCTGGCGGGCAAGGCGATTTACGGCGATGAAATTCAGGTTTTGAAGGCGGCGATGCTGGCTGACGATGCAAAGCCCGATGTCAAACCGGGTGGCATCAGCCAGGTCAATGTCGAGTCGGCCTACCGCGAGCGCATCGTCTCCGGCATCAAGCTCGAACGCCCGATGAAGCTGGTGATCGACTCGGGCAACGGCATTGCCGGCGCCTCGGCACCGGGGATTTTTCGCGCGCTCGGTTGCGAAGTGACCGAGCTGTTCAG
>JANOOO010000175.1:0-4320 GCA_031421375.1 Polaromonas sp. | reverse complement strand
ACCAAAATGGCGGTGGTTGAGCCGCCGTATTGCGCACCGTAATAAATACCGGCCAGCATGATGAGCGCCGACACGGGGGGCAGCGCATACGTGGCGGGCAGCAGCATGGCGATGGTCGCGACCGGGCCAATGCCGGGCAGCACGCCAATCAAGGTGCCGAGCACGCAACCGACAAAGGCATAAAGCAGGTTGATCGGCGTGAAGGCGACGCCGAAACCAAGCGACAAATTGGCAATCAGATCCATTTTTTTATCTTCCGGTAATGAAAAACGGCCACACGGGGAACTGCAGCTTGAGTGCAACTACGAATGCGATGTAACTGCCGACCGCAAGCACCGTGGCCAGGATGAGCGTGGTTTTGAACTTCCAGCCAGCCTCGGCCATGCTGGCTATAAACACCAGCGCATAAATGGCGACGATCAGACCCATCGCCGGAATCTTGAACGCCGGAATGCCCGCCAGCAAAATGCCGAACGCGACGTTGCCCGAAATGACGAAGAGCAGCGGCTGCCAGGCGATCTTGCCGATCTTGCCGCCACCCTCGGTTTCAACGACCAATGAGGTGAAGGTGATGGCCGCGCCGATCAGCGCCAGCAACACGCCCAGCATCAGCGGGAAATAACCCGGCCCCATTCGCGCCGCCGTACCGATGTTGTAAGTGGTTGCGCCCCACGCAAACGCAGCGCCGAGACCCATGAACATCACACCGGAAAAGAAGTCTTTTTGACTTTTGATTGCCACAGCTTGGCCTCCTGCAGGTAATTTAATAACCCGCCGATTGTGAGGGCAAATATGACCGATCCGGTAGCTGGCTTTCACTTACGCGGGAAGGACTGAGCCCGCCTCAGCCAAGCGATGGTGTGGTCGCCAGAATCTCGTCGATCGTCGTTAAACCTTGAGACACCTTCATGGCCCCGGCCAGCCGCAAGGGCCGCATGCCATCGCTGACGGCCTGGCGGCGCAGCGCATCAATGTTGGGCTCTTTGGAGACCTTCTGCTTGAAACCCTCGGTCACAGTCAACAACTCGTACAAGCCCATGCGACCGCGAAACCCGGTCATGCGGCATTCAACGCAGCCGACTGGCTTGCAGGGCCGGTAGCCACCGATGAGCTTCCAGGGCGCAACCAGATCGGCCAGCGATTCGCGCAAAGCTTCCGGGTCAGGCGCGCGGCAGGCGCTGCACAGCGTGCGCACCAGCCGCTGCGCCAGCACGCCAAGCAGCGTGGCGTTGATGAGGTAGCTTGGCACGCCGAGCTCCATCAGGCGTGACACCGCAGAAGGCGCGTCATTGGTGTGCAGCGTGCTGAACACCAGGTGCCCGGTCAGCGCCGACTGCACGGCCATCTCGGCGGTCTGCAGGTCGCGGATCTCGCCGACCATGATGATGTCCGGGTCCTGCCGCATCAGCGCGCGCAAGCCCTCGGTGAAATCAAAATCAAGGTGCGCCTGCACCTGCGTCTGGTTGAACGAGGGCTCGATCATCTCGATCGGGTCTTCGATGGTGCTGACGTTGACTGCTTCTGTGGCGAGGCGGCGCAGCGTCGAATACAGCGTGGTGGTTTTGCCCGAGCCGGTCGGTCCGGTCACCAATACGATGCCGTGCGGCTTTTTGACAAGCTGCTCCCAGCGCGTGGCGTCGTGCGGGGAAAAGCCCAGTCCGTCGAGGTCCTTGACCGTGGTGTCCGGGTCAAAAATGCGCATCACCATTTTTTCGCCGAAGGCAGTCGGCAGGGTGGACAGCCGCATCTCGATCTCATCGCCGCGCGGGTTGCGTGTCTTGATGCGGCCATCCTGTGGCCGGCGTTTTTCGACTACGTCCATTCGCCCCAGCAGCTTGATGCGCGCGGTCATCGCGTTGTGAACAGCCATCGGCATTTGATAGACCGGGTGCAGCACACCGTCGATGCGAAAGCGGATCACGCCCTGCTCGCGCCGGGGTTCGAGGTGAATGTCGCTGGCGCGCTGATCGAAGGCATATTGCCAAAGCCAATCGACCACCTGCACCACGCCCTGGTCGTTGGCGTCGAGCTGCTTGCTGGTCTTGCCCAACTCGACCAGTTGCTCAAAGCTGGCGCTGCCGACGCTGCCGCCCGCCTTCAGAGCCGCCTTGACCGACTTGGCGAGCGCGTAAAACTCAGCCGTGTATTTCGCGATGTCGATGGGGCTGGCTACCACCAGACGCACGCTGCGCCGCGCCTGACGCTCGACCTCCGACACCCAGTCGGTGACAAAGGGCTCGGACGTGGCGACCACGACTTCAGTCGGCGTGATCTGCACCGGCAGCACCTTGTGCCGCTCGGCGTAGAAGGAAGACATCGCGTCGGCCACTTTGCCCACATCGACCTTGAGCGGGTCAATGCGCAGGTAGTTCAGGTTGGCACGGCCGGCCAGCCATTGGGCGATGGTTTCGATGTCGAGCGGCTTGCCATCGGCGACGCGCGTCATGCCAATGCCCGCCAGCCGCACCAGCGGATGCTGGGCGCTTTTGACCTGCGAGCAGCGGGCAATGGTGCGGGCCGCTTCGTGCGCGCTGATGAGCCCGTCGGCACTCATCCACTCGACCAGCCTGCGCCAGTGGAGCGGCCCGGCCACCGCCGCCGCATGAGCCGGTGCGACAGGCGCCGTGCCGGGTTCAATGACGGGCTCACTGACGGGCTCAGTGCCCAGGACAGTGACGGCTTGTGAGGACGGAGGGACAGCGCGCATGGCTCGCACTGTACCCGATGGTATTGCAGCGATTTGACGCGATATTGGGGCGATAGTGAGACGGTGTTGAGGCGTTTTTCGGCCTGCCGCGCTCAGGCCAGCGGCGCAAAAACGCGCAGCCATTTTTTGGCCGGCAAGTCCCAGCGCGTCTCGATGAGGCTGGCTTGACGCAGCAAATCCTCTCTAGAGGGCCGACTCGGCTCGCGCTGCGCCAGCACCACCGCATTGCCCTCACGCGTCGGCCGGAAGGCCCACACCGCCTGCGGGCCGAAAGCCTCGGCAATATTCACCAGCGACTCGGCGTAGTTGGCGTGGCGGCCGAACAAATTGACGGTCATGACACCGTCATCGCTGAGCAAGTCATGGCAGTCGGCATAAAAGTCGGCGCTGTCGTGTACCGGCCCCGCCGCTTGTTCGTCGTACAAATCAACATGCAGCAAATCGAAGCGCCCGAGGTGCTTCGGATTTTTAATTTCCAGCTCTGCATCAGCCTCAATCACCTGCAGCCGCGCATCGTCACGCGGCAATTTGAACCAGCCCCGGCAAGCGGCAATCACCTGCGAATTAAGTTCAACGGCGGTGGTTTGCATGCGCAGCTTTTTGTAGCAGAACTTCGTTAAGGCACCCGAGCCCAGGCCGAGCTGCATTGCACGCTTTTTTGCGACGCTGGTCGCGTCCATGAACAGCAGTCCGGCCATCATGCGCTGCACGTATTCAAGCTCAATTTCGTACGGCGAATCAATCAGCATTGAGCCCTGGACCCAGTCGGTGCCCAAGTGCAAAAAACGCACGCCACCAGAGTCGGAAAAATTCACCTCGGGCAGCATTAAAGCCGGGGAAGCGCTTGCAGAATCTTGCCTCTTTGCCATCAGATCAATTCGTTTGTTTGAAATACCGTGCGCCAAGCCTTGAGTTTGCACTCAAAGCTCATTGACGCATGGGCCGGGCTGCTTGAGGGCAGTTTGTAGAACCGGAGTTCCGCACCCAGCGCGGCCTGCACGACCGGCGCATGCTTGAAACTCTCACCGCCGTTGTGCGCAATCGCCTGCAGCCGCGGGCATTGCCGGGCGAGGCTGGCAAAGTCGCCCAGCTGCGCATCGCGGATACGCGCATCCAGGCTGCCCTCACGCTCGCAGGCAGCGTACACGTCCCACACACCGAGGCCCCGGGCAAGCAACCACTTGCTACGAATTTCATAGCTGTTTGCGCCCGTCTGCATTGGCTTATCTGGCCAAATGGCTTGCAAAATAGGCCAGAACAGGTTGCGCGGATGCGCGTAGTACTGCTGCGCGGCGAGTGAAGCCGCGCCCGGGAAGCTGCCCAAAATCAACAGCCGCGTGTGGTTTGACACCAGCGGGGCCAGGCCGCACAGCATGCGCTTAGCTTGCGATTAATGCGGCGAGACGGGGCAAGGCGTCGAGCGCATTGGCACGGGTCGCCGCCGCCAGCGCTTCAACCGGAATGCCGCGCAGGGCGGCCACGTGGTCGGCGATTTGCGGCAACTCAGCCGGCTCGTTGCGCCCTTGCTGTTGCCCGGCGGTGCGCTCAGCGGCAGTCCGGTAAATCCACTGCGGCGGGATGTCGGGCGAGTCGGTTTCCAGCACGATGGAGTC
>JANOOO010000174.1:0-1579 GCA_031421375.1 Polaromonas sp. | reverse complement strand
ACGTTGGTCAGACCCGCCGCGAAGGCCAGCAACCACAGCTGCGGGGTGCTGGCAAAAGCGCGCAGGCTGCTCAGGTTGAAAGCCAGCAAGGTGGTGAAGATGAGGCCGTACATCAGCGCCGTGGACCACAGCGGGTGCAGCCCCAAATCCTGCAGCTGCCGCAAGGGCCACCAGGACACGCCCCAGATGAAGGCGTTGACGACCAGCGCGAGCGCGGCCAGCGTGGCGACCGGCGTTTTTGCTGCGTTCACCTGCCCCTCCGCTTCGTCTGCATCAATGCGACTTGTCGCTCCGCGCGAGGCTCAGCAGGTGATCGACCTGCTCTTTGTGGAGGCGCAGGTTGCGCTTGTGCCAGATCTGGATCAGCCACATGAACCCGGCCACCAGCAGGCCGAAAGCTGTGATGGCACCGAAGGCCGACATCCCCATGGCGGTGGACAGGCTGTAGCCCGCGCCCAGGCTCAGGATGCAGGCTTGCTCATTGAAGTTTTGCACGGCAATTGAGCGGCCCGCGCCCATCAGGTTATGGCCGCGATGCTGCAGCAGCGCATTCATGGGCACCACCAGAAAGCCGCCGAGACCACCAAGCAAAATCAAAAACGGTGCCGCCACCCAGACGTTGTCGATGAAGTTCATCAGCACCACCAGCAGGCCCATGGCAATTCCCATGGGTATCACGCTGGTCGCCTGGTCAAGCCGCATGCGCATGGAAGCCAGCACCGCGCCCACGGCCGTGCCAATCGCCACCACGCCGACCAGCGATGAAGCCTGCGTGGTGCTGTAGCCAAGGGCGGCGGCGCTCCAGGCCAGCACGATGTAGCGCAGGTTGCCCGACACGCCCCAGAACAGCGTGGTGGTGGCGAGCGAAATTTGCCCGAGCTTGTCGCGCCACAGCGCCGAGTTGCAGCGCCAGAAATCGGGCAGGAGTTCGAGCTTGTTAACGGGCATGGCGCGCATCTCGACGCCGGTCAGAGGGATGCGCGTGTTGAACCAGGCTGCGATTGCATAAAGCGTGATCAGCACGGCAATCGCGGCTTCGGGCGGGGTGTCAATGCCGGTATCCAGCAGCGGAATGTTGACGCCGAGCAGCATGCCGGAGATGGCGTGGCCCACCAACTGGCCGCCGAGCAGCACGCCGAGGATGATCGAAGCGATCGTCAGCCCCTCAATCCAGCCGTTGGCCTTGACCAGCTGCGAGGCCGGCAGCAATTCAGTCAGGATGCCGTATTTGGCGGGCGAGTAAGCCGCCGCACCGAGGCCGACGATGGCGTAGGCCAGCAGCGGGTGCGAGCCGAACAGCATCATCAGGCAGCCGACCACTTTGATGCCATTGCTGACGAACATGACCTGCCCCTTGGGCCGCGCGTCGGCGTAGGCCCCCACGAACGGGGCCAGCACGACGTAGAACAGCGCGAACATCGGCACCAGCGCGGCCGGTTGCCACTTGGGCGCGCCGCTGGTCCTGAGCAACTCGACAGCGGCGACGAACAGCGCGTTATCAGCCAGTGAGCTGAAAAACTGGGCCGCCATGATGGTGTAAAAACCGCGCTTCATTAAACCTTGTCGATCACTGAATTAA
>JANOOO010000173.1:0-3773 GCA_031421375.1 Polaromonas sp. | reverse complement strand
CTGCAACGTCGCCTACATCTTCAACCCCAAGCTCACGGTCATCGAGCTGCTGCAGTCGATCTGCGACGAGTTTCACATTCCGCCGCCTGCCTACCGGGTGTTGCCGACCGTCAAGGACTACATCGATCCGCTCAATGCGTTTTTACTGCGGACCCATGCCGCCGGGCAGAACAACGTGCTGATCATCGACGAGGCGCAGAACCTGTCGGCCGATGTGCTGGAGCAACTGCGCCTGCTGACCAATCTGGAGACCAGCGAGCGCAAGCTGCTGCAGATCGTGCTGATCGGCCAGCCCGAGCTGCGCGCCATGCTGCAACAGCCCGAGCTTGAGCAACTGGCGCAGCGGGTGATTGCGCGCTATCACCTGGAGGCGCTCACCGAGAGCGAAACGGCGCAATACGTCCAGCACCGGCTGGAAGTTTCAGGGCTCAAAGGGGCCGTGCCCTTCGATCGCAAGGCGCTCAGGCGCATTCACCAGGTGGCGCAGGGTGTGCCGCGCCGCATCAATTTGCTGTGTGACCGCGCGCTGCTCGGTGCCTATGCGGGCGGGCACCCGGTTGTCAGCGAGCACATCGTCGTAAAGGCAGCCGCCGAGGTGTTCGACCCGGCTGGCAAGCCAGCCTCTTCCGGCCGACATGGGCGGCGTAGCGTGCCGCTGACTGTGGCCGCTACGTTGGCCGCTGTACTGGCCGGTGCGGGGCTGGTCGCGATGCTGCGTGTTTCGCCGCCGGTGGTGCACGTGGCCGACGGATCGGCCACCGCCGAACCGGAAGCGGCTGCTACGGCGGCGCCAGTCGCCGCACCGGCTGCGCAGCCAGAGACTTCGGCATCTGGCGGAACCTCGTCTGCGGGTGACGCCGGCCCGGCCGCGCGTGCGCCGCCGCTGCCAGCGCAAACGCCGGTGCTGCTGCGTGACGAAAACCAGGCCTGGCGCGAACTGGCACAGACCTGGAAAGTCAAAACCGGCGATGCCGCGCCCTGCGAGGCGCTGGTGCGCGAGCAGCTGCGCTGCTTCAGCGCAGCCAACACCACGCTTGCCCTGATACGCCAGCTCGGCCGCCCCGGCATCGTCACGCTGGACAGCCGGAGCGCCTCGCCTTCCTATGCGCTGCTCACCACATTGACGGCCGACAGCGCCACCCTGCGCGCCGGCGACAGCGAGCAGACTGTCACGCTGACGGCGCTGGCGGCGCGCTGGCAGGGCGAGTTTTCGACGCTCTGGCGCGAGCCGCCTGCCTACAACGGCCGCATCGATGATCGGCAGCTGCAGTGGGTAGCCGCCGCGCTTGCCAAGCTGGACGGTTCGGAACTTCCAGCCGGCCAGTCAGTACAAGGTAGCGCCTTCAAGACCCGGGTGCGCACGTTTCAACTTGCCGAGGGACTTCCCGCCGATGGTCTGCTTGGCCCGA
The DNA here is from genome assembly GCA_031421375.1 of Polaromonas sp. Taxonomy (GTDB): domain Bacteria; phylum Pseudomonadota; class Gammaproteobacteria; order Burkholderiales; family Burkholderiaceae_C; genus Polaromonas. The sequence goes on along the minus strand of JANOOO010000173.1, from coordinate 2,364 downwards.
TGACCTTTATGCAACTCAATCGAAGGACCGGTGTTGACGAGCCGGTCCTGGCTACCGGGCCCTGACACATGTCCTACATTCTTGACGCCCTGCGCAAGGCCGACGCCCAGCGTGAGCGCGATCCCGCCCGTGGCATTCATGCCCAATCTGCGACCGCCTTGCCGCCGGATCGGGATGCGGACCAGGCGAGCCGACTGGGCTGGCTGGGCGCGGGGATGGCCGGCGCGGTCTTGCTGGCCCTGGCGCTCTGGTGGTTGGCACGGCCTGATTCGCTCGTCGAAGCGCCTCGTTTTTCGCCCGGCGAAGCGCTTCCTTTTTCGTCAGCCGTGACGTCGTCGCCCGCTGTCGTCGCCGCCCCGACGCCTGATGTGACGCCGCCCGCCGTGACGATGCCGCCACCGGCCACCGAGGTGCAGCCGGCAGCGCCACCGATGCGAGCGTTGCCACCGGTGACACCCGCCGATTTGCCACCCGTGCCTGCGCTGTCCCCGTTGGGTGAGGCGCAAAAGGCTTCCCCCACGCTGCCCGCAGCGGCGCAGCCCGCTGTCGCCACTGGCGAGCGCCTGCTGTCGATTGCCGAGCTGCCGGCAGACGTGCAGCGCGATCTGCCCAGGCTGACCATCACCGGCGGCGTTTATTCGACCAACCCGGCGCATCGACTGCTGATCGTCAACGGGCAGGTGCTCAATGAAGGCGCCGAAGCGGCTCCGGGTGTGGTGCTGACGCAGATCCGCCCAAAGACCGCCGTGCTGAGCTTCAGGGGCTGGCGCTACGGCGTGGCGTACTGAGCCAACACTGCCGGGCAGGGGCGCGCCGGGCAGGCAATGCGTTCGGAAAAATGCAGAGCGCGGCGATGACGAATGGGATGACGCAAGGGGGGGGCAATCGCCGCATAATGAACAGAGCCCATCCAGTCAGCGTGCCCGCCCACAAACAGGAGATGAAAGATGAGTAACTCCAACAGCGCAGCCAGTTCGGACAGCCCCAAAGACGGAGATTTTTCGTCGTGGCTCGACGAGAAATCTGAGGCACTGAAGTTTGAGCTTGGCGAAAAGTTTCCGGTGACGCCGGTCGAGTTGATGACGAACTCGCCGCATCCCGAGACTAGTCACCAGAAGCTTGAAGAAGTGCTGCTCGAGCACGAAGAGCCGACGTCGGAATTTCTCGAAGAGCTGGCCGCGCTCGAACACGCGCCGCCGCTTAGCGATGACGAGCTGGCAGCGCAGGCGCTCGCCGCAGGCGGTGCCGACGGCGACAGCAAAACCCCCGAGTAAGACGCCTGGGTCAGCCTAGCCAGCCAGCGCAATTTGTGTGGCCACGCCCACAAGCAACGAGAGCAACGGAACCACCAGCAGCGCTGCATGCCAGTTGCGCCTGAAAAAGTCGGGACGTGCCAGCAACAGTCCCACGCTGGACAGCGCGGTGGGCTCGGGCGAAATGCCGAAAACTTCGATCCGGCTCCACGGCAGCCCGGCTACCACGCCGGTCAGCGGATAAAAGACCAGACCCGCCAGACTCAACACCCAGCCAAGCTGCTGGGTGCGGCCAGCTTGCGATTGCGAGTCGCCTGCGCGGGACAGCCCGAGCGCGAGCAGCAGCGTGGCCTGCACCGCAAAGGCGATCGCCAGGTAGGTGGCGGCCCAGTTGATGCTGCTGTAGCGCTGCAGGTGAAAGGCCCACGCAACCCATAAAAAAGCCGCCGCCAGCACGACGGTCTGCAGGCGCAAGGCCAACGCTTGCCGCCGGGTCGTCAGCCACAGCGCTGCCAGACCCGCGAACAGCCCCAGCCATTGCGCCGGCCAGACATCGCGCTGGTATTGCTCGACAAGGCGTGCGTAAGTCGTCGGCGAAAACATCAGGAAATCACCGAGGCGGTAGGTCCACCATTCCGACATCGTTTAAACCTTATAGCCGGACGCGTGCGACGGATATTCACAGCGCCGCGACATGCTCGGCCATGCGCTTGCGCAACGCCGCATCGGGCATGCGGCCACGTGCTGCGGCCAGGTTCTCGCGCACATGGGCCACGCTGCTGGTGGCCGGGATTGCGCACGTCACGTCAGGATGCGAGATAACAAATTTCAGTGCCACCTGTGCCCAACTGATGCAGTCGATCTCGCCGGCCCAGGCTGGCAGCGGCTGGCGCTGCAACTGGCGCAGCAGCTCGCCCTGGCGAAACGGGCGATTGACCAGCACCGCGATGCCGCGCTCGCGGGCCAGCGGCAGCAGCCGCTCTTCGGCCTCGCGGTCCAGCAGGTTGTAGCTCAGCTGCACAAAGTCGATGCGCTGGCTGCGCATGATCTGCTCCACGTCGCGATGCCGCCGCCCTTCGGACGTGGTGATGCCGACGTAGCGCAGTTGGCC
>JANOOO010000172.1:0-13321 GCA_031421375.1 Polaromonas sp. | reverse complement strand
TGGGCGAGCAGTGGCCGGGCATAGCCACCGCCCCCCGCTTCGAGTTCGGGCAGACCCCGCTCACGCTGGGCATGAGCGACGACGAATTGCAAGAGCTGAAAGCGTGCCTGCGGCCGATGGATGTCGCGGCCGGTCCGCTTTTCTGCCAGGGCGATGCGGGATCCTCGATGTACATCGTCGAAAAGGGGCAGGTCGAGATCCGGATCTTGAGCGCCGGCCCCGATTCACACACGCGCCTGGCTGCATTTGGCCCCAGCAGCATCTTCGGCGAGATGTCCATGCTGATGTCGCAGCAGCGGACCGCCGACGCGGTCTGCGTCACCCCGGCCCGGTTGCTTGAACTTGACCGGCGCAGCCTGGACGAGCTCGAAAACCGGTCCCCCAGGCTGTATGCCGCATTGATGCGCAACCTGAACATGCATATCGCAAACCGGCTCGATCTTGCGACCGGGCTTGTCAGAGCCTTGCAATAGGGGCCTTGGTTCCGACTCGACAGTGCCGCTCGGCTTGATCGCGCTTCGTTCCCACTGAAGTGGATCCATGATTTCAAACATTAGTTCGAGCAGGACACCCGTCATCGCTTTGAGTCGCATCACTTGCGGCGCATAGCCGTGGTTGAGCGGACCACTGCCCTGGCCGGTGCGTACCTGCGCGTCGGCTTGCAACGCTGCTGGAATGCGTGCGTGGTGCAAAACCAGTATGAGTCAGTTGAACTGGTCGATGGTCAATCTTGAACTACAGCATGCGACCCGAATGAATGAGTCTGGCATCGACGTTCTCACAACAGACGAGGGCGGCATGAGTCGTGCGTAGCCTGTTTAAAACCAACCAGGAAGCCCATGCAGTCGCCCATCCAGACTTATCTCGAAGAACTTCACCGAAGCCTTGTCGGGCTCAATGACGGCGATCTGGCGAACTACATTCCGGAACTCACCAAGGCTGATCCTGCCTGGTTCGGCATCAGCGTGGTCACGATGGATGGCGTTGCCTACACGGTCGGCGACGCCGCCCAATCATTCACGATTCAGTCAATCTCGAAGCCATTTGTGTACGCAACCGCGTTGGCGGATCGGGGTGTGGAGGCCGTCACGAAGAAAGTCGGGGTCGAGCCGAGCGGCGATGCCTTCAACTCGATCAGCCTGGATCCCCAAACCGGTGCGCCGCGCAATCCGATGATTAATGCTGGTGCGATCGCAACGACGGCGCTGGTTGCCGGCGACAGCACCGAAGCGCAATGGCAGCGCATCGAATCGTCGATGGCGGCGTTTATCGGACGCGCACTCAGCGTGGACGAATCCGTTTATCGCTCGGAGAGCGCGACCGGTTTCCGAAACCGCGCCATCGCCTGGATGTTGAAAAATTTTGGCATCACCGACGGAGATCCGATGGAGTCGCTGGAAAACTATTTCCAGCAATGTTCATTTCTGGTTGACTGCCGGGACCTGGCCTTCATGGCGGCGACATTGGCCAATGGCGGCGTGCATCCGGTGACAGCTAAGCGTGCCCTGCCGGCAGAACACGTCGAACGCGTCCTCAGCGTCATGGCCACTTGCGGCATGTACAACTACGCGGGCAGCTGGCTGTATGAAGTCGGCATGCCGGCCAAGAGCGGTGTGGGAGGCGGAATCATTGCTGTGCTGCCGGGGCGTTTCGGCATTGGAATTTTCTCGCCACGGCTCGATGCCAAGGGAAACAGCGTACGCGGCATCGAAGTATGCAAGCGCCTGTCGCGAGATTTCGGCCTGCACGTTTTCAACCGCGCCAGTGATCCCCGCATGGCGCTCGGCCGCATCTACACCGGGGCCGATGCGCCTTCGCGCCGCCGGCCCGCTGCCGGGATGCGCGCCTACCTTGGCAAGCACGCGCACCGCATCAAATACCTGTGCCTGCATGGCTTTCTTGCGGTTGATGGCGTGGAGTACGTGATCAGGAGGATGCTCGAAATGGCGGCAGAGGCGGACAGATTCATTCTCGACCTGCACCAGGTGGACGGCATCTCCGAACGCGCCGCCGCCCTGCTCAATGAGGCTCGCTGCGGCTTTGGCAAAGACGGCATTGCCGTGGTGTTTTCCCGCATACATGCCCGGCAGGCCATTGCGTCCCCGATGAAAAAGGCGGTGGCGAAGGCGGTGACAAAAGGCGACCGGGGCTACCTGAGCTTTGAAGACAACGACCTGGCGGTGGAATGGTGCGAGAACCGGCTATTCGGTGAATCGGTTGAATCAGCTGAAGCCCCCACGGCGTATCCGTCGCTGGCTGATTTCTCGCTGTTCAAAGGCGTGCCCATGGATTTAATTGAAGCGATCGAGGCGGCAAGCACCCTGCAGTGGTTTGAACCAGGCGATGCCGTCCTGACCGCCGGCCAAGCCGGTGACGGCCGGGTCTTCTTCATTGAATCCGGTCAGGTCAGCGTACTGGTTCCTCTTAACGACGGTGCGCATCACCGCATCACGTCGCTTGGACCCGGCATGAATTTCGGCGAGATGGTGCTGCTCGGTCAGGCGATACGAAGCGCAACCGTTTGCGCCGACACAAAAGTAAAGTGCCGCATTCTCGAATCGCAGGACCTGGAAAAAATTGCCGCCACGTCGCCCGTACTGAAAATCATCGTGCTGAAAAACCTGGCAAGCGACCTGGCCAATTCGCTTCGTCGCGCCACTCACTGGATTGCAGCGCTGGCGTAGAGCGCGCTGGAGGTATTAACGCCGTTGCACAGGGCGGGCGCGTTCAAGAGCTTGTTTGTCCATCACCAATCCAGCAAGCCGCACACCAGGATGACCGTGCCGCTCGGCCTGAGTCGTGCTCCGTTCCGATGGACGCAAAGCTAGCGCCAAAGTGCCGCCGACTCTATACTTTCGTTTGACTAACCAAGGGAAACAAGATGCTTACAAGCCCAGGAATCGATTCGTTAAACGGTGTTCAGGTTCAGCCCGCCTGGACTGACCCTAACTTGCCGCCAGACCAGTTTCTCTACGAGCGCCTGTGACCCTGGCCGCAGCCGGCGCCCGCCTACCCGATGAGCCGACCACCGGAAGTGCTGAATATCCCGCTGATCGAGGCGCGGATCTGGGACCAACTTATCGGGTCGCGGCACTTGAAAATCCAGCTTGGCTACGCTGGCGCAGCGGTCGCCCTGGCGGTGCGCGTCCTGGCAATGCCGCTGCCGGATTCGTTCAATGCCATCGCCAGGACAGCAGTGCCCCACATCCATCCGCTGTTCCAGGCGGTGTATCCGCACACCACCTATACCTTGGCCCTGCAAGACTTAAGCTCATGCGCTTGCATTTCCTGGCCGTCTGAAATCGGTATCGACCGACCTGGCCAGTCATCGGACGAAGATTTTCTGGAGGTTAAATAACGCTATGCACGACGCGACACTCACGCAACAGCAAGTTTTCCCGCTGCCGCGCAGCGATTTTTTATACGACCGTCTCGGTCCCTGGCCGCAACCTGCGCCCGACCATCCGATGGCGATGGCCGCCGAGGTGCTGCATCCTGCGCCAGCAGAAGTGCGCGACTGGGATTTCACGGCGGGCTGGAATTACGTCCGCGCACTGATTACCAAATTCCCGCTGGCGGTTTACAACGGCCTCGTCCACCGCCAGCTCGACCATCTCGACGACGCGCAATTCGTCGAGATCGCGACGACGACAACTTACAGCAAATACCTGCGCGTAATCACCAACGACGAACTGGCTGCGTCGCCGTTTGCCGGGTGCCTGGCGCCGTTTGACCCAACGCACCAATTCCTCACGATGGACTTCACGCCGATGCAGGATTTGTCGCCGTTTCCGGGGGTGTATGTCGCGCCGACGATCACGCTGTTCGAGCGCGACCACGCCAAAGCGACGTGCCGGGCGCGCGCGATTTTCATCGGCCATCTCACGGGCGACCGCTGGAAGCACACCGTGCTCACGCCCGAGGATGTCAACGCCTGGACGCTTGCCCGCTACTTCGTGTTGCAAGGCGGCGCGCACATGGTCGTGCTCTCGGGCCATCCGGCGACGCATTTTCCGTACGACACGGTCAACGCGGTGACGCAAAGCGCGGTGCCGATGCGCCATACGCTGTTCAAGCTATTGAAGCCGCATCTGCGCTTGCAACTTGCGGTCGATAACGCCGTCCTTGAAGGCGGAAATTCGGTCGTGAGCGAGACGCGCGGCACCTTTTACGCGCCCTTTGCAGGCCCCAGCGCTAACATCCGCCAGCTCGTCGCAGCGGGCTACCTGGGCTACCCCAACGTGTTGTCTAAATTCGCGCCCGGTGATGCTCCCGGACTGGCGTATCCGCGCTGGGCGTACCCGATGGCGCCGAAGGCCATCCCGTCGGATTTCGGGAGGTATCTCGAAGCCTATTTCAATACCGTGAAGGACTACGTGCGCGAAGTCGTCGCTCACATTGTGGAGAATGCCGACACCCGGCAGGGGCAGGAAGAGCTTTACTATATTCGCCGCTGGGCGCGCTACATCGCGGGCTGGCTGCCGGGTTTCCCCGATGACGCGCAGATCCTGAATCCGGATGAAAATGGCGACCCGCTGCTGGTCGGCGTGCTAACGACCTTCATCTGGGACGTGTCGATTGCGCATAGCCTGGAGCACCGCTCGTTCGGCAACTTGGGGCCGCATCGTGTGCCGTTTCGGGTGCGGGTCCCGCCGCCAGACTCACCTGATGCGCCTGCGTACAAACGCAGCGAGATTCTCGACGGCTGGGACATATTCCGTTCGACCCTCGGCTTCGAAATGTTTTTCAAGCCGCACAATATCCAATTGCTCAAGGATATTGACTACGCTTTCGACAGCGAGACCTTGCGAGCGGCGGCGCAAGCATTCCAGGCCGCGCTCCAGGCCACCGAAGCGCGGTTGATTGCCGAAGGCGTGAAGGTTGAGCACTATGCGCCGCTCGCCGAGATCGCGTGCAGCATCCAGTACTGATTTCCCCGGTAGCGCGAAAAAAATAGTCGCGAACAACACAACAGAAAGCAGAAGGCATAACGATGGCCTCTCAGACCGACAATTTCCCGGCCTTGCTCAAATCGGTGCAAGCCTGGCTTGCGAGCGAACAACGCGTCTCGTACCGGGGGCTCAAGCGCCAGTTTCAGCTTGGCGACGATGAGGTCGAAGACCTCAAGCACGAGCTGATTTATACGAAGAAGCTCGCCGCAGACGAAGACGGCAAGGTGCTCGTCTGGCTGGGGGCTGAAGCGCGCGTGAGCCGACGCAACTACACGCCGCCCCATCTCGCCGAAAAAATCCTGTCGCAGCGGTTTGTGCTCGAAGGCGAAAAAAAGCGCGTCACAGTGCTGTTTTGTGATGTCCGAAACTCGATGGGGTTGGCTGAAAAGCTCGGCATCGAAGCCTGGCATCGCACGATGAATGAATTCTTCGCTCTGATAACGAGCAGGATCCATCGCCTCGAAGGCACGATCAACCAGTACACCGGCGACGGCGTGATGGCTCTGTTCGGCGCGCCGCTCGCCACCGAAGACCACGCGCTGCGCGCCTGCCTCGCTGCGCTCGACATTGCGCGCAACCGGGGTGCGTTGAACGCCCGGGTTCTAAACGAGTTCGGCCTGCCATTCGAGGTGCGTATCGGCCTGAACACCGGCGATGTCATCGTCGGCAGCATCGGCGACGACTTGCGCATGGACTACACCGCGCAGGGCCAGGTAGTCGGCATCGCGGCGCGACTGGAAAGTCTCGCCGGGCCCGATCAGGTGCTAATGACCGAGTTCACCGCCGCTGAAGTCAAGGCGCTGGTCGAACTTGAATCGCTTGGCACGCGCGAAATCAAGGGCGCGAGCCGTCCGCTAGAAGTGTTCCGGCTTGACGCCGTGCGCGAGCGCGCCAACCGCTTCGACAGCGCACGCAAGCACGGGCTGTCGGTGCTGGTCGGGCGGACGCGCGAACTGCTCTTGCTCGACAGCGCACTGGATGCCGCGCTCGTCGGCCACGGTGGGGGGCTCGGCATCGTCGCCGAAGCAGGCGTCGGCAAAAGCCGCCTGGGCTTCGAGTTCGTCCAGCGTGCCCGCGCGCGCGGCTGCCAGGTGTGGCAGGGCAATGCGGTTGCGCACGGCAAGCATCTGCCGCTGTTGCCGATCCAGCAGGTTTTTCGGGATTTCTTCGGCGTCGTCGAACACGCGCCCGCAGTGCAGGCTCGAGAATTGGTGCGCAGCCGTCTGGTAGCGCTGAAGCTGGAACTTGAGGTTTCGTATCCGCTGCTGTGCGAGTTCCTCGACGCCGCCGACCCGGCAGCGACGCCGCTCCAAATTGACCCTGACGCGCGCCAGCGCCACCTGGTTGCCCTGCTTCAGCAACTTTTGCATCTTGGCAGCCAGACTGAAGCCGGCACGGTGGTCATACTCGAAGACCTGCACTGGCTTGATGAAGCGAGCACGCAATTTTTGCAACATTGGATCGATACGCTGGGCGGCAGTCGGATTCTGCTCCTGACCAGTTCGCGCCCAGACGGCCAGCCGAACTGGTTGCGTCGCGACGAATTCCGGGAAATCACGCTTGCGCCGTTGAATGAGGCTGACGTGGCCGAGCTCGTCGGCCACTTGCTTGGCAAGCATCCGAGCATCGCTGCGCTCGCCGCCGCGATTTACCAGCGTAGCGGAGGCAATCCGTTTTTCTGCGAGGAAATCGTCGAGTTGCTGCGCGGCCAGGGCTATCTGACGCAGCAATTTGCCTTGCAGCGTCCCCTCGACGGGCTGGCGATTCCGTCGTCGGTGAAGTCGGTGCTGGCAACGCGTATCGACCGCCTGCACGAGAACCACAAAGCGCTGTTGCAGGCGGCGGCGGTGATCGGCCGCGAGTTCGACTATCGCCTGCTTCCGCTCGTCGCTGATCTTGCCGAGCCTGAGCTCACGCACGCGCTCGACGCCCTGATCGAAGCGCGCTTTGTTGACGACACCGGGCGTGTTGATGCGCGCGCGTATCGCTTCAAGCACGCCCTGACGCAGGATGTCGCGATGGACACGCTGCTGTCCGAATCTCGTGGGCGGCTGCACGCGCGCGTCGCCGCCGCGATGGAAACGGTTCACGCCGACAGCCCCGGCGAGATCGCGGCCATCGTCGCCTACCACTGGGAGTCCGCCGGCCAGCCGCTGCCCGCTGCGGTCGCGGTGGCGCGTGCTGCCGCACACATCGGGCCGCGCAACCGCAAGCAGGAAATGGAACACCATCGAAAAATACTGAGGCTGACCGACCCATTACCGCTGTCGATGGATCGCCACAAGTTGCGCCTGCAAGCGCTCGCCGGTGTGATCGCCGGCGGCGCGTGGCGCTTCACGATGTCGGGCGAAGAACTCGAAGCGCTCTCGCGAGAGGCGATCACGCTCGCCGAAGGCGCTGGGCTGGTCGATCTCGCCGCCTTGCTGCGCAGCGGCGCTGCCGCCTCGCTCGGCATGATGCAGGGCAATATTCCGAACTGGGGTGCTGCGATCGACCGCATGATGGCGGAAACTTCAAACCTGGCCGAAGAAACCCACGCCGCCCTGCTCGGCAACCACACTTATTCGCTGTACGTGCGCGGCGATTTTGCGCTCGGCTTGGCGCAGGCGCAGCGCGCCTGGCAAATGGCCGATGGCCGGGTTGAATATGGGCTTGCTTCCGGCTACAGCGTGCTCGCGCTGTGCAAGCAGCTGGGCACGCTGCATGCCGCCGCGCTCGGCCAACTCGACTACGCGCTCGCGCTCAACGCCGAAGTGCTGGAAACCGCCATCACTCACAAGCTGACCGAGGAGCGCATCTGGATCCACAGCAACCGGAGCGAGGTGGTGAGCCTGATGGGCTATCCGCCATCGCATCCGGCGGTGCAGGACGCGGTCGCACACGCGATTACCGGGCTCGAACTTGCCGAGCAATTTGCCAGCGATTTCACGCGCGGCGTCGCGCGTCGGGCGCGCACCATCAGCCTGTTGATGCAGCAGGATTTTGCGGCTGCCAGCTCGATGGCCGAAGACTGCCTCGCGCACTGCCGCGCCCGCCGCGCGCATCTGGAAGTTGAAGCGCGCTGCCTCGTGCTGCTCGCAGACGCGCAGTGCGGTTTGGGTGAAGCCGTCGCTGCCCGGGTGACGGCAGAAGCCGCCATTACCCGCGCGCGCGAACAGGGCGCGCCGTATTTCGAGGCCATGGGCGAACTTGCCAAAGCGCGCGCCGCGTTGCAACTTGAAGCGCACTCCGATGCCGCCCACGCCCTGGAACGTGCATACCTGCTGGCCGAACAGACCCAGGGTCGCGCGCTCCTGCCGCAGATTCTGGAAACCCGCGCCCGGCTGCACGCACACGCAGGCGACATCCCGGCCTTTAACGCCGACTGGGCCAGCGCGCTCTCGGGCTACCGCGCCGTCCAGGCGCACGGCCACGCCGAACGCCTGGCAAATGGGAGCGCCACGCCGCTCGCGATTTAGCAGCCTGTCGGACTTAGGGCGTCGATAGCGAAAATTGGCCCCAGCGAGGACAGTTTTTGCCGGATTTGCAGGCCCATAGCTCCGCTATGGGTCAAAAAGACGGTAAAAAATGGACCGCTGCGGTCGATTTGCAGCCGCCGTTCCCTATGTCCGACAGGCTGCTAGGTTGAACCAGGCTGGTTTCGGCCTGCAGACCGACCTCGGACGCCGACATGCGCGCTGTCTCAAGCAGCGCGTTGCCAAACTGGCCCGGATCAGCCTTCATGCGCTCGTGACTGGCCACAGACGACAGCTCGACCAGGCTGGAAAAGTCGTCCACCACATGAATCACAACCAGTCTGGATTTGTGCGGTGCGGCCAGACCCATGGCTTCGCGCAAGCCACGTTCGGCTGTCGCGCTGCCGTCGAGAGGAACAAGAATTCGGTGGTACATGAGGGCATCCTTTTGAACCGGTGGATGAATCGTTCGCCGCCGGCCCTGCGGGCGAACGTCTTCATTGTTGGTCAGCGCTGTGCTGGGCGAGCAGTGGCCGGGCATCGACGCGGCCCCCCGCTTCGAGTTCGGACAGACCCCTCTGACGCTGGGCATGAGCGACGACGAACTGCAAGAGCTGAAGGCGTGCCTGCGGCCGATGGACGTCGCGGCTGGACCGCTCTTTTGCCGCAGTGACGCCGGATCCTCGATGTACATCATCGAAGAGGGGCAGATCGAAATCCGGCTATCGAACGCTGGCCCGGCTTCATACACGCGCCTGGCCGCTTTTTGGCCCGGCAGCATCTTCGGTGAGGTGTCCATGCTGACATCGCAGCAGCGCACCGCTGACGCGGTCTGCCTTACGCCGACCCGGCTGTTAGAGCTTGACCGGCGCAGCCTGGACCAGTTAGAGAGCAGGTCGCCCCGGCTGTACGCTGCGCTGATGCGCAACCTGAACGTGCATATCGCAAACCGGCTCGATCTTGCGACCGGGCTTGTCAGAGCCTTGCAATAGGGGGCGCTCAGTCCCCGCCGGTGGTGCTCACGATTCCGCCGGTCGAAGCGGCGTTGTGGGATGAAACCATAGGCGCGCGCTACGTCGAAACCGTGCTGGAGTACAGCGCCCCGGCGTACCTCAAAGGGTTGGCAGACCTGGTGCTGCCGCTGCCAGCTGATGTCGACTTCAACCAGGGCATGACGCGGACCGTCTATTGCCGCTTTCTGCGTCAGGAAGCGCCGGGCTCCGCTTACTGGGTTAGTGACTTCACGGCGATGGAGTTGATCACGCCGCTGGAGGGTACATATTGCGCCCGGTTATTTGCCGATTCCTGCAAGCCAACGAGCGCTTTGCCTGTGTCAGCATTGCCTTTCTGAAAACGGACAAAACCAAGGACTTGCTGGTGCGGCCCGGCGACAAAGCCTGGAATCTCGCCAAGGCTTATGCCCTTCAGGGTGCGGCCTATCACGGGCTGTTCGTCGTTCACCCCACGCTTCATTTCCCGATGGATTCGGTCAATGCCATCACCAAGACGGCAGTGCCGATGATTCATCCGCTGTTTCAGGCGCTGCTTCCGCACACCGCGTACACGCTGCCGCTGGACAACGCCGTGCTCGAAGGCGCCTGGACGGTCGTCAACGACAAGGTGCATGAGACCTGGTTCGACCCGCTGACGGCTACCGGCTACAACGTCAAGCAGTTGTTCGGCGTCGGCTATTCGGGCTACAAGGGTCTTGCGGCTTATCCGGCCTTCGATTACATGGCACCCTGGATGGACGCCGAGCAACTGCTCTCGGCCAGCAGCGAAGAGTTGTATCGGCCGCACCGCCGCGAGATCGTCGTGCTCTTCCTTGACCTGCGGGGTTACACCGCCTTCACCCAGAAGCACGGCGCAGATGAAGTCATGCGCATTTTGGGTGAGTTCCATGCGGCGATGGGCGAAATAATCGCGACCTATGAGGCCACTCTGGAGCGCTTTGCCGGCGATGGGATGATGATTTTTCTCAACGATCCGGTTGAAATCGCTGACCCCGCAGTAAAGGCCGGAAAGATGGCGCTGGACATGCAGGTCCGCTTCCATGAGCTCAACAAAATTTGGCAACAGCGCAACTACAGCCTGTCGATGGGTATCGGCATCGCCCAGGGCATGGCGACCATCGGTGCCATCGGTTTTGAAGGCCGGCGCGACTATGCAGCCATTGGAGGTGTCACCAATCTCGCCGCCCGCTTGTGTTCGGAGGCCGGCGCGGGGCAGATCCTGATCTCCAGTGTCGTGGCTGACAACATCGAAAAAACGCTGCGCGTTCAGAGCTTGGGCGAGCTGGTCTTGAAAGGTTTTTCCGAACCTGTTCGCTGCTTTGAGATCGCGCATCAGCTGCGACCAGACGCGGTGGAGCAAGTAAAGCAAGTCAAGCTTGCGGCACCGGTTGGCGTTTGACTGCAACCGGAGCCGGCAACTGTTCGGCCCCATTGAGTGCCGTCCTCCGCCTTCCACTGCCCTCCTTGATCTCCTTGTCAAAACCCCGTTTTCCGCTACGTCAAGCTTGCCATATCAATCACAAACCGGTACTTCACATCGCTTTTCAGCATGCGTTCGTAAGCCGCTTCGATCTCGTCCATGCGGATCATTTCAATGTCTGACACGATGCCGTGCTTTGCGCAAAAGTCCAGCATGTCCTGCGTCTCACGAATGCCGCCAATCAGCGAGCCGGCCAGGCGACGGCGTTTCATGATGAGGTTGAAAACGCCGGGCGAGGGGTGCGGGGCGCGGCAGTCAAATCATTCGTCTTGCATGGCATTTTGAAACACTCCTGATGGTCTTTTAAGGCCCAAGGTGGAAGTCTTGGCCCGGCAGCCCGCGCCGCCTGCCAGCCGAGGGGGGGCAGTTCGCGTTCTGCAGGACTTGTTCTTGCGTAGGAGGGGTCTTGCAAGCCTGCGTTTTGCGAGCTGGCGTTATGCAAACAGGTCGGGCTGGCGGGTCGCCGCAGTCAGGTTGCCCGTCGCTATGAATTCAGGAGCTGCTTGCGCCCGTGTGGATTGGGCTAGTGGCCTGAATTGCTTAAATTTAGAGCCGCTGGGGCTGCTTTGGCTCCCTCCCCTTCCCCCAGAGGCGGAAAGGAGTCAGGCGCACAAGCGGGGATGGGGAGCCCTGTCTTGCAGACCGCAGTCCGGGCTGAGCCCGGCCTTCTTCACGCTGTCCAGAAGCGCGCAGGCGCTTCTGGAGCCGCAGCGTGAAGCCCCAGCCCTCTCCCAGAGGGAGAGGGAGCAGAGAAGGGAGAGGGAGCAGGGGCGCGAGCAAGAAACAGAGGCAGTGGAAAAGGCGTCCCTTCTTTCTCCCTCTCCCTCTCCCGCTGGCGGGAGAGGGCAGGGGTGGGGGTGTCGGCCAAGTGAGCCAACGCTCAGGCGACGACTGCCTCCTGCTGGCTCTCGCCGACGCGCTGGGCCAGATGCGCCAGTGCCTCCTGCACCTGGTCGATCAGGATCAGGCACAAATCGCCGGGCTTGAGGCGGGCCAGCGCAGTATCAATTGCCAGAAATTCGCCGCGCACTTCCTCGACGCGGCGGGTGCGGCTGGCTTGCTGCAAGCCGGCACGCAGCAGCGCCATCACCTCGCCGTCAGCGCGGCCACGCTGGGCCGCGTCTTCGTACAGCAGTACTTCATCGAAGGCCCGGCCGAGGATGACGGTTTGATCGGTGATGTCGGTGTCGCGCCGGTCGCCTGCGCCGCTGATGACGACGCTGCGAATTTGCCCGGCGGTGTGCGGCATGGCATCGACCGCCGCCACCAGCGCCAGCATGGCGTCGGTGTTGTGGCCGTAGTCGGCGATGACGGTGGCACCCCGGTAGTCCATCACGTTGAAGCGGCCGGGCGCGCCGTGGGCGTCGTTGACGAAGCTTGCCAAGGCACTGCGGACGGTGTCCCACGGCACATTCACGGCCCACGCCGCAGCCAGCGCGGCCATGACGTTCTCAACCTGAAAGCCGATGGTGCCGCCGCGCGTGATGGGGATGCCCTGCAGCGCCATGCGCTCGACACGCGGGCCTTCAGCTGCGACCAGCATGGTCCCATCGACGTACACCACGCGGTGGCCCTGTGCGCGGTGCATGGCCATGACGGGGTGATGCCGGTCCGCTGCAAAAAAGATGACTTTCCCGGGGCAGACTTTGGCCATCCCGGCGACCATCGCGTCGGCGGCATTGAGCACCGCGTAGCCACCGGGCGCGACGTTCTGCACGATGGTGCGCTTGACCACGGCCAGGTCTTCGACGGTGGTGATGAAGTTGAGCCCCAGGTGGTCGCCGCTGCCGATGTTGGTGACGACGGCGACTTCGCAGCAGTCGAAGCCCAGGCCCTCGCGCAGCACGCCGCCGCGCGCAACCTCGAACACCGCCGCATCAACGTCGGGGTGCATCAACACGGCGCGGGCGCTTTTCGGTCCGCTGCAGTCGCCGCTGTCGGTCTGCCTGCCGTTGACGTACACGCCGTCGGTGTTGGTCATGCCGACGCGCAGGCCGTGCGCGGCCAGCAGGTGGGTGATGAGCCGGGTCGTCGTGGTTTTGCCGTTGGTTCCGGTCACGGCGACCAGCGGAATGCGGCCGTCGTTGACGGCGTTCGCCGTGGGCGGGAACAGCGCGTCGATCATGGCGACACCCACAGCACGGCCCTTGCCATAAGACGGCGATAAATGCATGCGCAGGCCGGGCGCGGCGTTGACCTCGACCACGCCGCCGCGCTGCGCCTCAAGCCGGCGCAGCATTGTTTCGCAAAACATATCGACGCCGCAGATATGCAGCCCGATCATTTGCGCGGCGGCTACGGCGCGCGCTGCGATCTCGGGGTGAACATCGTCGGTCACGTCGGACGCGGTGCCGCCGGTGCTTAAGTTGGCGTTGTTGCGCAAGACCACGCGGGTGCCCCGCGCCGGGACGGTGCCGGGCT
>JANOOO010000171.1:0-3401 GCA_031421375.1 Polaromonas sp. | reverse complement strand
TGCTGCTGCGACAGATGCTGGGGCTCGAACACCCGTCGCGCGGCGAGATCACGGTGCTGGGCCGGCCGGCCGCCGAGCTGGCGCGGCGTGGCGCGGCGAGCCGGGTCGGCATGCTGTTTCAGCAGGGCGCGCTTTTTTCCGCCTTCACCGTGCTGGAGAACATCGGCTTCGCGCTGCGCGAGCTCGGCACGCTGCCGCTGCCGCTGATACGCGAAGCCGCAATGGTCAAGCTGCAGATGGTTGGCCTGCCGCCGGATACAGCCAGCAAAATGCCCAGCGATTTGTCGGGCGGGATGATCAAGCGCGTGGCGCTGGCGCGCGCGCTCATCATGGACCCGCCGCTGCTGCTGCTCGACGAGCCGACGGCCGGGCTCGACCCCGAAGGTGCCGACAGTTTCGTCAGCCTGCTGCGCACGCTGCACAAGGGCATGGGGCTGACGGTGGTGATGGTCACGCACGACCTGGACACGCTGTTTGAGCTGAGCACACGCATCGCCGTGCTGGCAGACCGGCGGGTCATCGTCTGCGATGTGCCCCGGCAGGTGGTGGCCTTCCCGCACCCGTTTATTCAGAAGTTTTTTCTCGGCGAACGGGGGCAGCGCGCCATGGGCCTGCTGCGCCAATAACCCGTTCACCGTTTGACCCGCAGACCTGACTTTTAACCCGCCCCGTCTTTCGAGAAAGGCTCGCCCCATGGAAAACAAAGCCCACGCGCTCGCCGCCGGTGCCTTCGTCATCGTCATCACCGCGCTGCTGGCGTTGCTGGCGGTCTGGCTGACGCGCGACACCAGCCAGCGCGACCTCTACGAGATGAGCACCGGCGAGACCGTCTCGGGCCTGCAGCCACAGGCGGCGGTGCGCTTTCGCGGCGTGCCGGTCGGCAAGGTCGAGCGCATCGGCTTTGACAGCCAGGTCAAAGGCAATGTGCTGATTCGCGTGTCGATTGACCGCGACGCGCCCGTCACCAAATCGACGTTCGCCACTGTCGCCTCGCAGGGCGTCACCGGCCTGGGCTTTATCCAGCTCGACGACAACGGCGAGTCGAACGAGCGCGTCGCGCCCAACGACGACGCACCGCCGCGCATTCCGCTCAAACCCGGCGGGCTGGCGCAATTGCTCAAGCAGGGCGAAACCATTTTTGACCAGCTCGAACAGGCTTCAACCAAGATGAACAGGTTGTTCGACGCGAACGAGATGCGGGTTGCGAGCACGCTGGACGGCGTCAGCGCGGCGGCGGTGAGCCTCGACAAGCTCTCAAGCAATCTGGACGCCACGCTCAAAGCCCAGTTCGGCCCTGACAAGGTCAACCTGCCGCAACTTGTGCGCAACGTCAATACAGCCGTCGGCAATGTCAACAGCACGGCCGTCTCGCTGCGCAGCACCTCCGAGCAGGCGCGTGCAGCGGTCGCCGAAGTCGGCACCAGCGCACGCCGCCTGAATAGCAAGGGCGGGCCGATTGACGCGCTGTCGCAAGGCGGCGCGGCGCTGGCGGCCAGCGTTGAAACCTTCAACTCATCGACGCTGCCGCAGGTAGGCGAAGTGGCTGAGGAAACCGGCCGCACCATGCGCCAGTTGCGCCGCACGGTCAACGCCGTCGATGACAACCCGCAGGCGCTGATCTTCGGCAACGGCCCGCCCGCGCCCGGCCCCGGAGAGCCCGGCTTTGCCGCATCAGGAGGCAAAAAATGAGACTGCACATTGAACCAGCAGACGTGACCACCGACTTCAACGCCAGCGTCAACGTCAACGCGCGTGCGCCCTCGATGCTCACGCTGCCAGCAAAGCCCGCTCAGCTGCCACGCGCTATGAATTCAGGAGCTGCTTGCGCCCGTCCGCTTTGGGCAAAAGCCCTGATTTGCTTAAGCTTTGTGCTGCTGGGGCTCAGCGCTTGCTCCGCACTGCCTGACAAGCCCGTGCGCGCCACGCTGTATGACTTCGGCCCTGGCATGCTCACGCCGCGCGCATCCACTGCGGCCGCGCTGCCCCCGCTCGCACCACTTGCATTGGGCGACGTGGCCACCGCTGGCGGGGCCATCGACAACCAGGCGGTGCTCTACCGGCTGGCTTACCGCGACGGCCAGCAGTTGCTGCCCTACGCGCTCGCGCGCTGGAGCATGCCGCCGGCCCAGCTGGTGCGCCAGCGCATCAAAGAGCAACTCGGCCAGCGCCGGGCTATCTTCAACGCGCGCGAGTCGCTGGCCGTCACGCGCGGTCAGGCGGCGACGCTGCCGCTGCAACTGCGCATTGAGCTGGAAGAGTTCACCCACCTGTTCACTGCACCCGATGCCAGCGTCGGCCTGTTGCGCCTGCGCGCCACGCTGGTCGAGGTGCTGCCATCTGGCGAAAAGCTGATCGGCCAGCGCAACCTGGTGGTGCAGCGGCCCGCCCCGAGTGCCGACGCACCCGGCGGTGTGCGCGCGTTGACGGCTGCGACCGATGCCGCGATTGAAGAGATCGAGCAGTGGCTGCTACAGGTAGCGGCGCGTTGAAATGGCCCCCACGGTCGCGCACTGCGTGTCGCTTCCTGCCCCCCGAGGGGGCCGCTGCGCCTGTGGCCCGGCAAAGCCGGTTCCACGGCCCCTGCTGGGGTGAAGATTCCCCGTCTTACTCCCTCTCCCTCCGGGAGAGGGCTGGGGTGAGGGCTCCCCGTCTTCCACGGTTCGCGCTTGAGATTCCCACCCTCACCCTAACCCTCTCCCGCCAGCGGGAGAGGGAACATCGCAGCCCGCGGTCGCTCGCTTCGCGTAACTCCCTGCCCCCCGAGGGGGGCCGCTGCGCCTGTGGCCCGGCAAAGCCGGTTCCACGGCCCCTGCTGGGGTGAAGATTCCCCGTCTTGCTCCCTCTCCCTCCGGGAGAGGGTTGGGGTGAGGGCTCCCCGATTGCGCTTTCACGGGCTGGCGCTCGATATTCCCACCCTCACCCCAACCCTCTCCCGCCAGCGGGAGAAGGAGAAAAGACCCCGCCACTTGCAACATAGCGACAAGGGCTTTTCTTGCTCCCTCTCCCTCCGGGAGAGGGAAAAAAACCCGGTGCTCGCAACGTAGCGACCAGGGCTCACGCTGATGAATTTCAAACCGCTCATCACGCTGCTGGCCATCTTCAATCCGCTGGCCATCGTGCCGTTTTTCATTCACTACACGCAGGGTTTTTCGAACGCGCAGAAAAAACACACCATCGTCACGGCGTCGTTCTCGGCTTTTCTGGTGATTGCTGTCAGCGCGCTACTGGGCCTGAAGATTCTTGAGTTCTTCAACATCTCGCTGGCGAGCTTTCAGGTCGGCGGCGGCATGCTGCTGCTCATCGGCGCGATGAACATCGCTCAACGCGCAGCCAGCCGAAGCCAAGGCGTAAACCAGCGAGATGGAAGAAGGTGCCGAGAAGGCCACGATGGGCGCGAGCAT
>JANOOO010000170.1:0-4537 GCA_031421375.1 Polaromonas sp. | reverse complement strand
CAGAATCGACCGAAGGCCACGCGCGCCGGTCTTGCGGGCCAGCGCCTTGCGAGCAATGGCCTTGAGAGCGGACGGCCGAATTTCGAGATCCACGCCTTCCATGGCCAGTAGTTTGCTGAATTGCTTGACCACCGCATTTTTTGGCTCGGTCAGAATTTGCACCAGTGCGTCTTCACTCAATTCAGCCAGCGTGGCGACAACTGGCATGCGACCGACCAGCTCGGGAATCAAACCGAACTTGATCAGGTCTTCCGGTTCAACATCTTTGAACGCCTCGGTCAGCGAGCGTGATTTTTTGCTTTTGACCGACGCGCCAAATCCCATACCAGAGGCTTCAGTACGGTTCTCGATGACTTTTTCGAGTCCAGAAAACGCACCGCCGCAAATAAAGAGGATGTTGGTGGTATCGACCTGCAAAAAATCCTGATTCGGGTGCTTGCGCCCGCCCTGAGGCGGCACCGACGCCATCGTGCCTTCAATCAGCTTGAGCAGCGCCTGCTGCACGCCTTCACCCGAGACGTCCCGGGTAATGGACGGGTTGTCTGACTTGCGCGAAATCTTGTCAATCTCGTCGATATAAACAATGCCCTGCTGGGCACGCTCAACCTCGTAATTGCAGCTTTGCAGCAGTTTTTGAATGATGTTCTCAACGTCTTCGCCCACATAGCCGGCTTCCGTGAGCGTCGTTGCATCGGCCATCACGAAAGGCACATTGAGTGTTCGGGCCAGCGTCTGCGCAAGCAGCGTCTTTCCGGAACCGGTCGGGCCGATCAGCAAAATATTGCTTTTGGTTAGCTCGACATCATCTTTGCTGGCCTTGTCTTTGTGGCGTAGCCGCTTGTAGTGGTTATAGACCGCGACAGCCAGCGTTCGCTTGGCCGGTTCCTGACCAATGACGTAGCCGTCAAGCGTGGTTTTAATCTCCAGCGGGGTGGGCAGATCGCTGCGCGTTTCGCGCACACCGTCACCGGCCGGGAGCTCATCGCGAATGATCTCGTTGCACAGGGCGATGCATTCGTCACAAATGAAAACCGATGGTCCGGCAATCAGCTTCTTGACTTCATGCTGGCTCTTTCCGCAGAAGGAGCAATGAAGGGTTTTTTCGCTGGAGGAGCCTTTTTTCTCGGCCATTGGTAAGCATGCCTTTAAAGGTCGCGTGAAGGAAGTCTCAACCGATGATAACCAATAAAAAACGCCGCTTCTGTTACAGAAAACGCCGGTTTCAGGGGGCAAATCAGCATGACGCTCGGCGGGCCTGCGGCAGTTATGACGCCGTTGAAGGCGCCTTGCTTCGCAGCCCTCGGGCGACTGGGCTTAGGGCCGCTTGGACAAGACCAGATCAATCACGCCATAGTTCTTTGCATCTTCGGCAAACATGAAGTAGTCGCGCTCGGTGTCACGCTCGATCTTTTCAACCGGCTGGCCGGTGTTGGCCGCAAGGATACGGTTCAACTGCTCGCGGGTTTTCAAAATGTCGCGTGCATGAATTTCAATGTCGCTAGCCTGGCCTTGTGCGCCGCCAGAGGGCTGGTGAATCATTACACGGGCGTTCGGCAACGAGAAGCGCTTGCCCTTGGCACCAGCCGACAACAAAAACGCGCCCATGCTGGCCGCCATGCCGACGCACAGCGTCGAAACATCGGGCTTGATGAACTGCATGGTGTCGTAGATCGCCATGCCGGCCGTGACAGAACCGCCGGGTGAATTAATGTAGAAGGAAATATCCTTGTCCGGGTTTTCGCTCTCCAGAAACAGCAACTGCGCAACCACCAGGTTGGCCGTCTGGTCATTGACCGGCCCGACCAGAAAGATCACACGCTCTTTGAGTAGGCGCGAGTAAATATCGTAAGAGCGCTCGCCCCGGCCCGACTGCTCAATCACCATCGGCACCATGCCCAGCCCCTGTGGTTCCTGATACTGGGCTTGCGCCTTGCCTTGGTCACTGCCGCCGCCGAAATAGATGTTTGCCATGATGCTGCTCCTGAAAAGATTGATTTGCCGCAAAGGCAAAGACACAAAGACGCCTGACTTTAACCAAAAGAAAATGGGGCTTGCGCCGTCAAGCACAAGCCCCATTTTTTAGCGATTTTTTGATCAGCTTTGTTGGGCCATCAGCTCATCGAAAGACACTTCTTTCTGATTGACTTTGGCCTGGCCGAAGACGAAGTCGGTGACGTTGTTTTCAACCACGACTGATTCAACTTCAGCCATTCGCTGCCTGTCGCCGAGATACCAGCGCACCACTTCCTGCGGCTTTTCGTAGCTCGCTGCCAGCTCTTCAATGTGGGCCTTCAGCTGCTCGGGCTTGGCCTGCAGGCTGTTGGAGCGAACCAGCTCGGCCACCACCAGCCCCAGCCGCACGCGCTTTTCAGCTTGCGGGCGAAAAATGTCGTCTGGAATCGGCGCTTTGTCGGCGTCTTTAATGCCGCGCTGCTTCAAGTCGGCGCGCGCATTTGCAACCATGCGGTCCAGCTCGGCCTGCACGATGGATTGCGGCAAGTCGAGCTCGGCCTGCGCCACCAGCAAATCCATCGCGCTGTTTTTGTTGCGCGCCTGCAGGCGGAATTTGACTTCGCGCAGCAGGTTCTTTTTAATGTCGGCGCGCAGGCCCTCGACGCTGGAGTCGGCAATGCCAAGCGACTTGGCCAGCGCTTCATTGACTTCAGGCAAATACGCGGCTTCAATCTTTTTGACCGTGACCATGAAGTCGGCCTGCTTGCCGGCCACGTCTTTGCCGTGGTAGTCGGCCGGGAACGAGACCGGGAACGTCCGGCTTTCGGCACTTTTCATGCCGCGCACTGCGTCTTCAAACTCTTTAAGCATCTGGCCTTCGCCAACCAGGAACTGGAAGTCCTCAGCCTTGCCACCGGCGAAGGTTTCGCCATCAACCTTGCCTTCAAAATCAACCGTGGCGCGGTCGCCGTCCTGCGCCGGGGCGTCGGCAGCGCGCTGCGCAAATGTGCGCCGCTGCTTGCGTAAAACGTCAAGGGTTTTGTCGATGGCAGCGTCGCTGACTTCGGCAGACACGCGCTCGACTTCGGCGCTGGTCAAGTCGCCCATTTTCACTTCTGGGTAAACCTCAAACACAGCGTCAAAAATGAGCTCGCCCTCAGGTGCGCCTTCTTTTTCGCTGATTTTGGGGTAGCCTGCCACGCGCAGTTTGGCCTCATTGGCGGCAGCGTTGAAGGCTTCGCCAACCTTGTCGTTCATCACCTCGTTTTGCACCGAATAGCCGTAGCGCTGCGCGACCACCGTCATCGGCACTTTGCCGGGCCTGAAGCCGTCCATTTTGACGGTGCGAGCCAGGCGTTTCAGCCGGGTATCGACCTCGGACTGAATGACAGTGACCGGCAGGGTGAGCGTGATCTTTCGCTCGAGTTTTTCAAGGGTTTCAACAGTCACGGCCATGGTGAATTTCCAATCCTCTGAGATAAACAGTCGATGTTGACAAATGGGCTTGAACTGCAGCGCCCAGCGAGCGCTGCGCGGGCAAGTTGCCGGGGTGGTGCGCGGGGCGGGACTCGAACCCGCACAGTGTTGCCACCGTCAGGACCTAAACCTGGTGCGTCTACCAATTTCGCCACCCGCGCGCCGGAAACAAAAACGGAAACCAAGCCGAGGCTGATTTCCGTCTGAAATCGGTGAGCGGCGCAATTTTAGCCTGTCTGAATCGAGCGGCTACGGCGGTCGCCACGCTGCTACGGAAGCGCGCCCCATCCAGCGACAATCCCGCAATGAATTCAGGCTCGACACCACACGGCATTCCGGCTACGGGCCAGGCCGACTCCGGCACCGAGAGCCATTACGAGAACTTCCCCGTTGCGTCGTGGCTGTGTCCGCCCCGGCTGCGCCCCGCCATTGCGGCAATTTACTGGTTTGCCCGCACGGCCGACGATTTGGCCGACGAGGGCGAGGCCACGCCCGACGAACGCCTGGAGGCCCTCACGGCCTACCGTGCCGATCTCGACGCGCTCGTTGCCGGACGTGAATTTTCGGCTCGATGGCCGCGCGTATTCGCACCGCTCAAGCCGGTGATGCGCCAATTTGCTTTGCCACCCGAATTGTTACGTGCGCTGCTGAGCGCTTTTGAGCAGGACGTTGTTCAAAACCGCTACGCCAACGAAGCGCAATTGCTCGACTACTGCCAGCGTTCGGCCAACCCGGTCGGCCGCTTGCTGCTGCATTTATACGGCGTGACAGATGAAGACGCGCTGCGCGAGAGCGACGCGATTTGCACCGCCCTGCAGCTCATCAACTTCTGGCAAGACCTGAGCGTGGACCTTCCGCGAGGCCGCCTCTACCTGCCCGCCAGCGCCTGCCGCGCGCACGGCGTCAGTGAGGCCCAGCTGCTGCGCTCCGAGGCCACACCAGCCGCTATTGAATTAATAGCTTCTTACGCCCGTACCGCAAGGGCTACGATGCTAAATGGGTCTCAATTGGTGAAGAAAATACCAGGCCGGGCGGGCTGGGAGCTGCGCCTGGTTGTGCAGGGCGGGCTGCGCATCCTCGACAAAATCGAAGCGCTAGGCTTCAACAC
>JANOOO010000169.1:0-2742 GCA_031421375.1 Polaromonas sp. | reverse complement strand
ACGAGCCGGCCGACCTGATGCGCCTGCTCTACGGCGTCGAACATGGCCAGCGACTGCCACAGTTCGACTTCAAGATCAGCGCCGTCGCCACTGGCCGGCGCTGGTACGAAGCGCTGACGGCGCGCCAGCCGGTGCTGTGGCACAGCCAGGGCGACTACCTGGGCTGGGATCTGCTCGTCGCGCCAGGCACCGACATGAGCCGCTCGGGCCTGGCCACCCCCATTTTCGGCGGCGATCGGCTGCTTGGCTTCATCTCGCTGGAAAACCACGAGCGCGACAACGCCTTCGGCGACGCCGATGTGCGCCTGCTCTCCACCGTGTCGGCCAGCATGGGCGTGGCGCTGGAAAACGCGCGCCTGTTCGACGAGACCCAACGCCTGCTGAAAGAAACCGAGCGCCGCAGCGCCGAGCTGGCCGTCATCAACACCATCCAGCAAGGCATGGCGCGCGAGATGAACTTCCGCGCCATCGTCGAACTGGTCGGCGACAAGCTGCGCGAGGTCTTCGCCAGCAACGACATCAGCATCCACGGCGCCGACCTGGGTACGCTGGACGCCCAGGCGCTGTATGTGGTGGAACGTGGCCAGCGCCTGACGCTGCCCGACTACCGCGTCGATCTGTCGCAACCCGTGATGCAAAGCGGCATGCGCGGCGAGGTGGTGCTGGCGCGCAACCCGGCACAGATCGCGCAGGTGATGGGGTTGACGGTGGACACGCTGGACACCGAGCTCGAGCAGTTCCCCGGCACGCACCAGAGCAAGACCATCGTCTGGGTGCCCATCAACCCGAGCCCCGAGCGCATGTACGGGCTGGTGCTGGAAAGCGCCGACCTTGAGGACGCCTTCAGCGAAGCCGACATCGGCCTGCTGAAGACGGTGGCCGCCAGCATGGGCATGGCGCTGGAAAACGCCCGCCTGTTCAACGAAACCCAGGCCGCGCTGCAACGCCAGACCGCCAGCGCCGACATCCTGCGCGTCATCAGCCAGTCGCCCACCGACGTGATGCCGGTGGTGGAGGTCATCGTCAGCACGGCGCGGCGCCTGCTGGGTTGCTACCGCGCGGGCTTCCTGCGCCGCGAGGGCGAGGTGCTGGTCTCGCTGCGCCACGCCACGGCCGATGGCGTGGCGCCGGGCATGGTCGAGCGCATTCCTCTGGACGCGGCACACAACTTTCCCTCGCGCGTGCTGGTGTCGGGGGACATGCTGCACATCCCCGACTGGTCGGCCATCGAGCTGCCCGAGCACGAGCAGACCGTCCAGCGCCAGACGGGCTGCCAGTCTTCGCTGATGCTGCCGCTGCTGCGCGGCCACGGTCAAGACGGCCTGGGCGTGCTGATCTTTCAGCGCGACGAGAGGCAGCCCTTCAGCGACGCCGACATCGCACTGGCGCAGTCCTTCGCTGACCAGGCCGTCATCGCTATCGAGAACGTGCGGCTGTTCAATGAGACGAAGGAGGCGCTGGAGCGCCAGACCGCCACGGCCGATGTGCTGCAGGTCATCAGCGGCTCGATGGCCGATGCGCAGCCGGTGTTCGAGCGCATCCTCGACAGCTGCCAGACCTTGTTCGGCACCGTCGACATGGGTGTGTGCCTGGTCAGCGGCGAGCTCATCGGCTTCCCGGCCTACCGGGGCCGCTTCGCCGAGGTGGTCAAGACCGAGTACCCGCGCCCGCTCGCCGGCTCGGTGAGCGAAGGCGTGATGCGCGGCGGCGAGGTCGTGCATGTTGCGGACGCATCGGCCGACGACTCGCCCGCCTACGTCTCGAGGCTGGCTGCCGACTACAGCAATTTCTCGCTCGCCAGTGCGCCGATGCTCTGGCAGGGCCAGGGCATCGGCACCATCGACATCGCGCGCTCGCCGCCCAGGCCCTTCAGCGACAAGGAACTGGGTCTGCTGAAGACCTTCGCCGACCAGGCGGTGGTCGCCATCCAGAACGCGCGGCTGTTCAACGAGACGCAGGAAGCGCTGGCGCGGCAGACGGCCAGTGCCGACATCCTGCGCGTGATCAGCCAGTCGCCCACCGACGTGAAGCCGGTGTTCGACGCCATCGTCACAGCCGCCGTGCAGCTGCTGGTGTGCGATTTCACCTTCATCATGAGCAGTGACGGCCGCACGTATTCACCGATGTCCGGTGCCACGCGCGAGGGGCTGACGCTCAACATGGGGCTGCCGAACCAGCCCCTGGACCCGGCAGCCAACTTCCCGTCGCGCGCCATCGTCAGCAAGACGATGTTGCACCTGCCGGACTGGACGGCCATCGAGCTGCCGCCGCAGGCAAAGCTCATCTACGACACGCTGGGCGTGCGCTCGGCGCTGTACCTGCCGCTGCTGCGCGGCGACGAGTGCATCGGCCTGCTCGTGTTCGGCGTGAAGCGGCCGCACGTGTTCAGCGCCAAGGAGATCGCGGTGGCCGAGTCGTTCCGCGACCAGGCCCTGATCGCCATCGAGAACACGCGGCTGTTCAACGAGACGCAAGAAGCGCTGGAGCGGCAGACGGCCAGTGCCGAGGTGCTGCAAGTCATCAGCGGCTCGATGGCCGACACGCAGCCGGTGTTCGATCGCATCGTGGCCAGCTCGGCGCGGCTCTTTGGCAGCGACGAAGTGATGCTGCTCACGCTCGACGAGGCCGGCGAGCGGCTGCACCTGCGCGGGCACCGCGGCGCCATGGCTGAAGCGGCCAAAGCACTGTTCCCGATTGCGCTGGCCGGCACCGGCACCGAGCTGTGTCTGCGCGAGCGCCGCG
>JANOOO010000168.1:0-1775 GCA_031421375.1 Polaromonas sp. | reverse complement strand
TGCCGCCTGACCCTATTGAGGCCATCAAGTTCAGCATGGAGCAGCAGGGGCTGACCAACCGCGACCTGGAGCCCATGATCGGCAGCCGGGGCCGCGTGTCGGAGGTGCTCAGCGGCAAACGGCGCCTGAGCATGGCCATGGTGTGGCGCTTGCACGAGGGGCTGGGTATTGCGGCCGAGACGCTGATCCGCCCGCCGCGCAGTGCCTGAGCGCCGCGAAGACGGGGTCACGCGAAGAAGAAAACGCAAAGACGAATAAGGGGTCCGAAGACGCAGCGAAGACAGGGAGACAAAGAAAGAATGCGAGGAAGAAGACGGGGTCAGATCTTGAATTTTGCGACCCCCCCCCCCACGCAGTCTCCGCGCATGTCCCGCCCCCTGCGAATCGAATTCCCCGGAGCGATTTACTACGTTACTTCGCGAGGCGACCGGCGCGAACCGATCTTTGTTGACGACGGGGATCGAGCGTTCGTAGAAAGGATGCAGGCACTGGCAGAAGCCCCACGTCGGCAGGCGGCTGAAGTGCCGCGAGCGCAGCGCAAGGCCACCGTGACCATGTCGGCCCTTCTGGCTGCCGGCGTGCCCAGGCCCGCAGCGCTGCGGCGGGCGCATGTCGACAGCGGCGTGACCATGACCGCGCTGGCTGCAGAAGTCGGGTCGTGTGTGTCGTGTGAACGCCGCTTGATCGCTAAGGAAGAGTGCGGTCGATGGTGAAGACCGACTCGCTTTGACATCATGTGCGTACTAAATTAGCATCACGCATCATGCGCACCACCATCGACATCGACGACCCGATCCTGAAAGATCTTAAGCGGCTGCAGCAGCGCGATGGCAAGTCGCTTGGGCGGCTGGTTTCTGACTTGCTGGCGCAAGCCTTGTCTGTATCGATGGCGGAGGGCCCATCGGCAGCGCCGCCATTCAGTTGGCACAGCCGGCCCATGGGGGCGAAGATTGACTTGGCTGACAAGCAGGCTCTGCTGGACGCCATGGACGAAGGCGCGCCATGAGCTTCGGCATCGACGTCAACATCCTGTTGTATGCGTCTGATCGAAGCAGCCCTTTGCACAACAAGGCCACCGCGTTTTTGCAAAACACCGTTGCCGGCAGTGAGGTGTTCTGCATCGCCTGGCTGACAGCGATGAGCTACTTGCGCATGGCGACACATCCGTCGATCTTTGCGCAGCCTCTGTCACCTGACGAAGCCGCCGCCAATGTGCAGGCGCTTTTGACCGTGCCGCATTGCCGGGCTTTGGGCGAGGATGACGGGTTCTGGTCGGCGTATCAACAGGTGGTGCAGGGGCTTGCGGTGCGTGGCAACCTGGTGCCGGATGCGCACCTGGCAGCTGTGCTTCGCCAACATGGCGTGGTGAAGCTGTACACGCACGACAAGGATTTTCGGAAGTTCGACTTTCTGCAGGTCATTGATCCGATGCGCTGAGGGCGCCCCCTGCATGCCGGTTGTCTTCAATGGCCGCGCTGGGGAGACCCTCCAGCAACGGCACCCTGCTCGCGCTGCTCATCCGACCTTGGAGTCAATTCATCGGATCGGCCTCAAAAACCCATTGAAAACAAGCATTTGCGAGCCCTTCAAGGGAGCAAGGCTCGGAATTTCAGTTGAAAAGCGCCTCAGGCAATGCGCACTTCGAGCCGCCTGCCGAGCACGCGCGCTGCGGCTTCGATCTGGTCAAGCCGCGAGGCGTGGCGCAGGTCGAACAGCCGATCAACCTGCGGCATGTGCCAGCCCAGGCGCCGCGCCAGTTCGGCCTTCTTGATGCC
>JANOOO010000167.1:0-2281 GCA_031421375.1 Polaromonas sp. | reverse complement strand
GATCATCAATTTGTCTCCTGAGTGGTGGCCGGAATTTTAAGACTCGTGGCCTTCAGCCGGGGCTGGCTGCCCTGGGCCTGGCCCGGTAGCGATCTTGCAGAGTCAGCTGGTTTTTGACGCAATCGGCTGTTTAATCTGCATAAAATCAGCATCAAGCCCAATCTGCACGGGCACAAGCAGCTCTTGTTTTTATAGCGACTCAATTGCCTCTCAGTCCCCGCAGAATGCGCCCGAACAAGCCGTTGACGGCCTCGAAAAGCGGCTCGTTGCGCCGCATCTCGTCCGGCAACGGTGGTGGCGCGGGCTGTGGGCGGGGAATCGCAAATTCAGCCTTCACGTCCAGCCAGCGGTTGCGAAATGCCTGCTGAAACACCTCGCCGACCATCGGCAGCGCGCTGCGCGCGCCCTGCCCCCAGGCACCCATCGTCACGCTGTTGTCGTTGAAGCCGACCCGCGCGCCGGCCACCAGTTGCGGGTTCATCATGATGAACCAGCCGTCGGTGTTGTCCTGCGTGGTGCCGGTCTTCCCAGCCACGTCGGCCTGAATGCCGTAACGCTGACGAATGGCGGTGCCGGTGCCGTAATCGATCACGCCGCGCATGGCGTTGACCAGCGTCAGCGCATGGGCGCGAGGCATGGCTGCCTCCAGCTCGCGCGGGGTCTCGAAGCGTTCAAGCAACTGGCCGCTGCGGTCTTCAACGCGCAGCACCAGTGAGGGCTGCAAATAGCTGCCGCCGTTGGCAATCGAGCCGTAGGCGGCGACCATCTCAAGCAGCGTGACGGGGCTGGTGCCCAGCGCGAGCGAAGGCACCAGATCAAGCTTGCTCTGTCGCACCCCCATCGCCTGCGCAAGCTGGCCGACGCGGGCCGCGCCGACTTGGTTCATCACCTGCGCCGTGATGGTGTTTTTGGAAAGCGCCAGGCCCTCAGCCAGACTGGTCGGTTGCATGCTCGGCGGCGTGGCGTCGGTCGGTGACCAGACGCTGCCGTTGGCCGTTTTAATGTTGACTGGTTGGTCGAAAAACGTATCAGTCGGCCGAAAGCCCTGCATGAAGGCGGCCCCATAAACGAAGGGCTTGAAGGTCGAGCCGGGCTGACGCCGCGCCTGGCTGACATGGTCGAACTGCTCCTGCGCAAAATCGCGGCTGCCGACCCACGCGCGAATCGCGCCGCTCCGCGGGTCAAGCGCCAGAAAGCCCGCCTGCAACACGGCGCGCTCCTGCCCGGTTTTGCGCCTGGCATCGGCGAGGGTTTGCAGCGCGGTCATCTGCCGCATCACAGCCTGATTCGCCGCCTTTTGGATCTTGACGTCGAGCGTGGTCGTCACGCGCAAGCCGTCTGCATGAATGTTGAAGCCGCGCCTGTCGGCCCACTCAATGAGCCATTTGCGCAGGTACTGGGCCACATGCGGAGCTGGTCCCAGCGCTTCGGTCTGACGCTCGAAATCGAGCTTGAGCGGCTGCTTCGCCAATGCCTCGACACGGCTGGCATCGAGCTTGCCGTGCCGTGCCATCTGCGCCAGCACCAGATTGCGGCGCTTGACCGCACGCTCGGGGTTTAACACCGGGTTGTAATAGCTGGTGCCCTTGAGCATGCCGATCAGCGTCGCACTTTCGAGCACGTCAAGCTCCTGCGCCGACTTGTCGAAATAGGTGCGCGCCGCCATCTCGATGCCGAAAGCGTTGTACAAAAAAGGCACGGTATTGAGGTAGGTTTCCAAAATGTCGTTCTTGGAATAAACCGCCTCGATCTTTAGCGCCGTGATGGCTTCCTTGATCTTGCGCGTCAGGCTGTTGGCGCGGCCGATTTCTTCGGGGTAGAGGTTGCGCGCGAGCTGCTGCGTGATGGTCGAGCCGCCCTGCCTGTCGCCCGAAAGCGTGGCCAGCGCCGCGCCCGCCGTGCGCCGAAAGTCAAGGCCGTGGTGTTCATAAAAACGGTGGTCTTCGGTTGCGATCAGGGCGTTGACGACCTGCGGCGAAATTTTGTCGAGGCCGACCCACTTGCGGTTGATGCGCCGGTATTCGGCGAGCACGGTGCCGTCGGATGCCAGCAGAACGGAAGGCGTTTCCAGCCGGGCCTTGCGCAAGTCACCTACGCTGGGCGTGAAGGGAATCAGCACCAGCACGTAAAGCAGCACCGCTGCGGGCAAGGCCAGCGCGCTCAAGGCCCAATGTTGCCGCGCTAGCGCAGCCAGCGAGCGAATGTGCAGCGCAGCGGCGCTGGCTGCACGGCGGATAGCAGGAGTCATCGTTGCAGTTTACGGCGGCCATGAGAAGTTCTG
>JANOOO010000166.1:0-1883 GCA_031421375.1 Polaromonas sp. | reverse complement strand
GACGATCTGCGTCAGCGCGTCCCTGCCGCCTGGCGCCAGCGCCGACTCATTCGGCGCGAAATAAAACTTCACCACGCCGTTTTGAACGATGACGCTGGTGCCGCCCGTATCGAGGTCGGCCGACTCAAGCAGCGCACCCGGAGCCAGCAGCGCAACCGCCGACACCGGTGTCGGCCGGGGCGATGCCGCGAACGCCGTCACCGGCTGCGCGGAACGGTTTTTCTGATTCATCGCCACGCCGATTGCCAGCCCGATCACCCCTGCCGCCAGGCCCAATACCAGTGCGAGCACCAGCCCCCGGTTGTCGTCGTCCTGAGAAAACATGCTCTGCCCATCCTGATGAAAATGGCGTTGATTGTAAAAGCTGGGAGGCTCCCCATCAGTGCCTGCGGCGGCACATCAAAGCCCTGTATAAAGCTGCCCATGACTTCGACGCCTCCGCTCTCGCCCTCGCCTTCGGCATCACCATCGCCGTTCCCGACGCATCTGCGCAGCCACACCTTTCACGGCCTGGCACCCGGCCCCCGGCTGCTGGTCACGGCGGCAGTGCATGGCAACGAGACTTGCGGCACACGCGCCATCAGCGCGTTGCTGGCCGAGTTCGACGCAGGCGAGCGCGTCATCACGTGTGGCAGCGTAACTTTCGTTCCCGTCACCAACCCGCTGGCCTACCGGCTCGGGCAGCGTACCGGCGAGCGCAACCTGAACCGCAACATGGCCCCGAGCGCCATTGCGCAAGATTTTGAAGACCGCATCGCCAACGTGCTGTGCCCGCTGCTGGCGGCGCACGACGTGCTGCTCGACCTGCACTCGTTTCATACCGGCGGCGCGCCGTTCGTG
Organism: Polaromonas sp.; assembly: GCA_031421375.1. GTDB lineage: Bacteria > Pseudomonadota > Gammaproteobacteria > Burkholderiales > Burkholderiaceae_C > Polaromonas. Next base: position 1,043 of record JANOOO010000166.1, on the reverse strand, counting down.
ATGATCGGCCCGCAGAATAACCGCGGCCCGCTGGAACCCTTCAGCCATGCCGAGGCCGAACTGCAACTGGCACTGCACACCGGGCCGCACCGCATCGTCGAAGGCTGGCTGGACACCTACTCGCGCGGCATTCAAAAACGAATCGCCAAAGCTGGGCAGAGCGATCGCCCCGGTGGCCCGGCCAATGCTGGTCGAGCGCAGACCCTGGTCACCAACCCGAATTACGGCGTTGGCACGACCGAATACATGCGCTCGCAAGGCGGCTATGCGGTCACGCTCGAATGCGGTCAACACGACGACCCAGCCGCCGTCGGGGTTGCTCGCCACGCCATTTTGCAGACTCTGGCGCTGCTCGGTCTGGTTGATGCCTTGCCCGAAGCGCAGACGGCGCAGCGAGAAATTTTGCGACTCATTGATGTGACTGACCGGGACCACGCTGGCGACGCCTTTGTGCGCGAATGGCGCAGCTTCGATGCTGTTGCACGCGGCGACAGCATTGGCATCCGGCAAAGTGGCGAGCCGGTCAAGGCCCAGGCTGACGGCTACATCGTGTTTCCCAACCCGCGCGCGGAAGTCGCACAGGAGTGGTTTTACTTCGCCGAGCGGCGTGCCTGACCTTGTCTGACGCCCGTTAGTCGCTACGTTTTTTGTAGCTGATTGCGCCCGTCCCTGTTGGTCAGAATGCCGATTCGATGACCAACCAGCGGGAAATCGGGCCGCACCGCAACCCACGCCCTCAAGCCACCTTCACACGCTCCGCAAAGGTTTTGCGAAACTTCTCGACCTTCGGTGCAGCCACCGCCATGCAATAACCCTGGTACGGGTTCTTCTCGAAAAAGTCCTGGTGGTAGTCCTCGGCCGGGAAGTAATTCGCCAGCGGCAGCACCTCGGTGACGATGGGTTTGCCAAACAATTTGTCCTGGCTCATCTCGCGAATCATGTCGTCGGCAATCTGCTTTTGCCCGGGCGTGGTGGTGTAGATGCCGCTGCGGTATTGCGTGCCGCTGTCGTTGCCCTGGCGGTTTAGCGTGGTCGGGTCATGA
>JANOOO010000165.1:0-8677 GCA_031421375.1 Polaromonas sp. | reverse complement strand
AGCCGAAATGGCTCTTAAAACACTGCAACTATCGCTGCAATTCGGCGTGCTGGCTGATGCAGCCCTGCACCGCGCCGCGCTGCCGCGCCACAGCGTGACGCGCTGGATTCGCCACGCACTGCAGCGCGACGCTGAAATCACCGTGCGCATCGTCGATGCCGACGAAGGCCAGGCGCTCAACCGCGACTACCGGAAAAAAGACTACGCCACCAATGTGCTGACCTTCGACTACACGCAGGAGCCGCTGGTGACGGCTGACCTCGTGCTGTGCGCGCCGGTGGTCGCGCGTGAAGCGAAGGAAAACGGCAAGTCACTGCCGTCGCATTACGCGCACCTGCTGGTGCATGGCACGCTGCACGCGCAGGGCTACGACCACGAAACCGGCGAGCAGGATGCCGACGAGATGGAGGCGCTGGAGACGGCGATCATGCTGCGCCTGGGGTTCGCCGACCCGTATTGCGCAAGCAGTTCAACTTGAATCCCCATCACCACTTGGCTGGCATTGAGCTCGGCCTTGCAAGCATCGGGTTTGCTCCTTCGCGGAGTTGCAGCTAAGGGAGGCGGAAATGGTCAATATACCGTTTTGGGGTGCGCTGGCGGGATGCAGTGCAAGGCGCTCTGAGCGCCGTGTGGCGAGCCACACAAGCGAGGAGCAACGCGGCAATGCGCCCGCGAGGGCGGCCAAAAATGGGATATTGGCTTTTCCCGCCTCCCTTAGCCATCCGAGCCTCAGCGTCTGGTGTGTTGGCTCTGCCTTTGATCAGGTCAGATCAAATCAGCGTCATCGCCCCTGTGCGCCTCAACATTGTTTGGCAGTAATTGAATGGTTGTGCGCAGACCGGGCACCGCGCTGATCAATGCCAGCTCAACGCTGGAGCGCATCGCCGCAGCGCGGCCCAGCGTCCAGTCGGGCGGCATGTGCATGTGCAGATCAGCAAAGCGCCGCTGGCCCGAGCGCCGCGTCGTCAGGTCGTCGAAGCGGATGCTCGGGTGCTCACAGTTTTTGAGCACCTTGTGAATCTCAAGCAGTACGTCGGGCTCGACGGCCTCATCCATCAGGCCCTGCGTCGAGCGCCACAGCAGCCGCGCCCCCTCCCAGGCGATGTTCAGCGCCACGCCAATTGCCACCACTGCGTCGAGCCAGAGCCAGCCGGTCAGCGCAACGCCTGCCAGACCGACAACCACGCCAACCGAAGTCCAGACATCGGTGGCCAGATGTTTACCGCCGGCTTCAAGCGCAATCGAGCGGTAAATCCTGGCCGACCTGAACATCACCCAGGCCAGCAGGCCATTGAGCACCGACGATGCCACCGACAACGCCAGCCCCCAGCCGAGCTGCTGCAGCGGCTGCGGAGCGCTCAATCGCGGCACGGCGGCCCAGATGATGGCGATGGCTGCGCCGATGATGAGCGCGCCTTCAAAGCCGGACGAAAAATACTCGGCCTTGTGGTGGCCGTAGGGATGGTCGTCGTCGGCCGGCCGTTTGGCAATGATGACCATCGCCAGGCCAAACATGGCGCTGGCCAGGTTGACGAAGGACTCCATCGCGTCGGCCAGCAAACCGACCGATCCGGTGACATACCAGGCCGCTGATTTCAGGGCGATAGTCAGGACGGCAACCACGATGGACGCCCGGAGCAGACGTTCCGGCGTCAAGGACTCAAGGGTGGGTGCCTGCATGGAGTTGAGGTGGTATTCAATGCGTTGTCGTGCGGGGCGAATCGGGCGAATGGGGCGAACGCGGAAATACGATCAGCTCGGGCACCGCTTGCGCGAGGCTGAGGAAATCACGGTCGTTGTGGACAAGAACCGCACCGTTCTCCAGCGCCATAGCGGCAATCAGGCAATCGGTCGATTTGCGAATCGTCAGGCCGCGCTGCCTGGCCCGACGATACAAGGCCGCCGACGTTTCAAATGTGCCCAGTGAGTCAAGCGGCAACAGCATCGTCTGGGCACCCAAAACCCGTCGCGTGGCAGCCAATTGGCGGTCTGAGCTCACGCCCTGCAACACTTCCAGATAGATCATTTGCGTGATGGCGAGTTCTTCGCGCGCTTCGCGCTCCTGGACGAAGCGCACGGCGTCGGTATCGGCACCGCGCAACCAGTCAATCCAGACCGACGAATCGACCAGCAGCATCAGCGCGGCTTACGCTTGGGCGAAGCCGGGCGCTTGGCACCCGCAGGTTTGACCTTGGCAGGCTTGACGTTTGCAGGCTTGGCCTCCGCGAGCTCAAAGGCGCAATCGTCAGCCGCTTTTGCGACGACGGCATAGCCGACACGCGGCTGCTCGACACGATATTGACCGGCTTCCGACAACAGCGCCCCGGGGGCTTTCGGGTCGTACCCGGCCTCGACGCCGCCAATGCCAAACAGCTCACGCACCGAGGGGCGCGTGGCTCGCGCCACCAGTTCACGCAATGCCCGGTCAACCACTTCCCGCTTGGTCTTCGCGCCCGAGAGCCGCATGGCCTCTGCGACGACAGCGTGGTCAATGTCTATGTTGGTAATCATGGTGTTAATTGTACATTCGATGTACAAACTTAATAGTCAACTCGAGAGTCAACTTAAATTCACCCGTACAAACCTGCGTTTTCCAACCTGCAGCACGTAGCTGCCCGCGCCCAGCTTCAATGCCTTGTCGCTGACCACGCTGGAATCAACCCGCACGCCACCGCCGTCAATCAGCCGCGCTGCGTCACCGCCTGACGCAGCCAGCCCTGCCGCCTTGAGCAGTGCGCTGATTCCCATCGGTGCGCCCGCCAGCGACAACTCGGCGATCTCGTCGGGCACGCCGCCCTGGCTGCGGTTGATGAAGTCTTGCTCGGCCGCATCAGCCGCCGATGCCGAATGAAAGCGCGCCGTGATCTCTTTGGCCAGCGCGACTTTCGCGTCTTTCGGGTTGCGCCCGCCCGCCACCTCGGCTTTCAGCGCCGCAATCGCGGCTTCGCCCTGAAACGACAGCAGCGTGTACCACTTCCACATCAGCACATCGGAGATGCTCAGCACCTTGGCAAACATGGTGTTGGCGTCTTCGGAGATGCCGATGTAGTTGTTTTTGCTTTTCGACATTTTCTCGATGCCGTCGAGCCCTTCGAGCAGCGGCATCGTCAAAATGCATTGCGGCTCCTGGCCGTATTCAGCTTGCAAGTGCCGCCCGACCAGCAGGTTGAATTTCTGATCGGTGCCGCCGAGTTCCAGGTCGCTTTTGAGCGCCACAGAATCGTAGCCCTGCATCAAGGGGTACAAAAACTCATGCACGCTGATGGTCTGGCCAGCCTTGTAGCGTTTGCTGAAGTCGTCGCGCTCCATCATGCGCGCCACGTTGTATTTAGCCGCCAGCTCAATCATGCCGCGCGCGCCCAGCGGGTCGCTCCATTCGCTGTTGTAACGAATCTCGGTTTTGGCGGGGTCCAGCACCAGGCTGGCCTGCCGGTAGTAGGTTTGCGCGTTAGCCTCGATCTGTTCGCGGGTCAGCGGTGGCCGGGTGCTGTTTCGGCCCGACGGGTCGCCGATCAGGCTGGTGAAGTCGCCGATCAGAAAAATGACGTGGTGGCCCAGATCCTGCAACTGCCGCATTTTGTTCAGCACCACCGTGTGTCCGACATGAATGTCAGGCGCGGTCGGATCCAGGCCGAGTTTGATGCGCAGCGGCGTGCCCGTCGCTTCGCTGCGAATGAGTTTTTTAAGCCATTCGGCCTGAGGCAGCAGTTCGTCACAGCCCCGCAGCGACACCGCCAAGGCGTGGCGAACGCCATCAGATGCCGTAACGTCTGTAACAAGCTCTTGATTCATAAGGGTTTTTCTAGATTTCGGCCCGGTTCGGGCCGCTATACTTCGCACTTCGTTTGCCGCAACCCGGCATTTTAGTTGGCGCACAAGTTGCTCACTGTTCAGGCCATGGGCGACATCAAATACTTCAGGCAATCGGCGGTTCACCGCTCAACGCCTGGTCATCTGCCCTCCATTTCACCGCGCGCCGCCGCTTCAAGCTCAGGAATTTCTTTGTCTCTGCCTTCTCAAGCGCGCTCCCACTTTGCACTCTGGGCCAACATGCACCACCATTCCCGGCGGGTGACGGTGGCGCTGGCTGTGTTGTTGCTGGGAACGGGCGTGACGGCATTCGGCGTCGCGCCACTTGCGCCCGACGCAGCTGACCTGCCGGTTCGCCAGATCGTCGAAGCGATTGAGCCCTTGCCCACGCAAGCTCAAACCGATGGACTGGCCGATTTCCGGTTCAACCTGTATCGCACTGAAGTGACCCGCAGCAGCGACACCGCCGACTCGCTGCTGCGCCGCCTGAACATCAGTGACCCGGCTGCAGCCGCTTTTCTACGCAGTGACCCCCAGGCTTACCTGGTCTTGTCGGGCCGCCCGGGCAAAACCGTCACCGCTGAAGCCAGCGATGCCCATCAACTCGTCAAACTCAGCACACGCTGGGCCACTGATGACGAGGCAAGCTTCAAGCGCCTGGTCATCGAGCGCAGCGGCGACAGCTTTGCAGCCCGCGTCGAAACCGCGCCTTACACCAGTACCGCGCAGCTCGCCAGCGGCAGCATTCAGACTTCCTTGTTCGCCGCCACTGATCAGGCGCGCATACCTGACAGCGTGGCCGTGCAGCTCGCCGAGATTTTCGCCAGTGAGATCGATTTCCGTCAGGCTTTGCGCAAGGGTGACCGCTTCAATGTGGTGTACGAAACCCTTGAGGCCGACGGCGAACCGCTACGGCCCGGTCGCGTGCTGTCGGCGGAGTTCGTTAATGGCGGTAAAACGCACCAGGCGATGTGGTTTCAGCCACCCGGCAAAGATGCCAGCGGCGCGGCATTCAAGGGCAGCTACTACTCGCTCGACGGTACAAGCCTGCGCCGCGCCTACCTCAGCTCGCCACTTGAGTTTTCGCGCATCACCAGCGGCTTTTCGATGCGCATGCACCCGGTGCTGCAAAAGTGGCGCGCCCATCTGGGAACCGACTTCGCTGCCCCGACCGGTACCCCCGCACGCACCATCGGCGACGGCGTGGTGAGCTTTGCCGGCGTGCAAAACGGCTACGGCAACGTGGTGTTCGTCAAACACAAAAACAACCACGAAACCGTCTATGCCCACCTGAGCAAGATCATGGTTCGCGTCGGTCAGAACGTGGCACAGAGCGACACCATCGGCCTGGTTGGCTCGTCCGGCTGGTCCACAGGCCCGCATCTGCATCTGGAGTTTCGCGTCAATGGCGCGCAACAAGACCCCATGACCATGGCCAGGCAGAGCGAGGTTGTGCCCGTTCCAGGCTCGGCCATGCCGGTTTTCACGCAGCTGGCCAATGGCGCGAAGAACCAGCTGCTCGCCGCCAGCACCATCACGCAGACCCGGGCGCAATAGCCTGTTTGGCCTTCCGGCCCCTCTTTAGGTTGCGGCAAAATCCCCGCATGGATGAGTTTTACATTGGCCTGATGTCGGGCACCTCGCTTGACGGAGTCGATGGCGTGCTGGCAGCATTCCCTTCCAGTGCCTTAGCCTCCTCGCTAGACACCACGCCGCGCTTGCGCGTGGTGGCTTTCAGCAGCAGCCCGTTTGATGCTGCCTTTCGAGCCGAGCTGCTGGCACTCAATGCGCCCTCGCCTAACGAGTTGCACCGCGCCGCGCTGGCGGGCAACCGGCTGGCCGATGCTTATGCTTCAGTGGTTCACAGCCTGCTTGGTCAGGCCCGTCAGAGCGGGATCGACAGCCGACAGATCACGGCCATCGGCGCACATGGGCAAACCGTCCGTCACCAGCCACCGACCGGCGCATCAAGCGATCCCAGCTTGGCCTACACCCTCCAACTGATCAACTCTTCACGACTGGCCGAGTTGACTGGTTTGAGCGTAGTGGCCGACTTCCGCAGCCGCGACGTGGCAGCAGGCGGTCAGGGCGCACCGCTGGCACCTGCTTTTCACCAGTACCTGTTTGCCCGTCCCGACGAAGCCGTGGCCGTCCTGAACCTGGGCGGCATCTCTAATCTCACGCTGCTGCCGCCCACGTCATGCGGCGCAGCGGTCATTGGCTTTGACTGCGGCACCGGCAATGCCTTGATGGACGCCTGGTGCCAGCGCCACACCGGCCAGCCCTATGACGACGGCGGGGCCTGGGCCGCCAGCGGCGCGCTGATTCCGGCGCTGTTAGCCAGCCTGCTGGCCGATGCCTATTTCTCCAAAGATCCGCCAAAAAGCACTGGGCGCGACCTGTTTAGCGCCGAATGGCTGGAGGCCAAACTGCAGCCTTTTTCCTCGCAGAAGCCTCAGGACGTGCAACGTACATTGGCCGAATTCACGGTTCAGCCCTGCCTGTCGGGCGTAAGCAGCTATGGAAAAAGTAGCAAGCAGTTGATCGTCTGCGGTGGCGGCGCGTTCAACGCACATGTGGTGGAACGCCTGCGCGCCGGTTTGCCGGGCGTGCGTGTCGCATCGTCGGCCGATCACGGCCTGCCGCCACTACAGGTCGAAGCCGCCGCGTTCGCCTGGCTGGCCCGGCAGACCATCAACGGCAAGCCAGGCAACCTGCCCAGCGTGACCGGCGCGGCCGGCCCGCGCGTTCTTGGGGCGATCTACCCCGCCTGAAGCTCGCTGCATTGGCTTGTTGACTGGTCCAAGAAAAAACCGCCCAAGGGCGGTTTTTTTGATGGTGTGAGGAAAAAGTTCAGGCCGAAAAACTGGAGCCGCAGCCGCAAGTGCTGGTTGCGTTCGGGTTTTTAATGACGAACTGTGCGCCTTCAAGGTCGTCTTTGTAGTCGATCTCGGCACCAATCAAATACTGGTAGCTCATCGCATCGATCAGCAGCGACACGCCGTTTTTGGTCATCGTGGTGTCGTCTTCGTTGGTGATTTCGTCGAAGGTGAAGCCGTACTGGAAGCCTGAGCAACCGCCGCCCTGCACGAACACGCGCAACTTCAAATCCGGGTTGCCTTCTTCGGCAATGAGATCGGCGACTTTGGTAGCCGCGCTGTCGGTGAAGACAAACGGGGCGGGCATGTCGGTTTGAATGTTTTCGGCAACTGCGCTCATGTGAAACTCCTGAAACTTGTGACTGGCAACGATTTTAACGCGCTGGCATCAACCCTGAAAACCCCGGGTGTAAAGGTGCGCTGCACTGTACGTGCGACACGCCTGCAAGCCGCTACACGCCCTGGAGCTTGATGGCAGCCAGCTTCAGGGGCGGCTTGTCTTCGGGTTCGACATAGGACGCCGGCCGTAACTGTCCAAAGATGGCGGCACCCTGGTGCATTTCAAGCGACTTGTAGAACACGTCGCCCTCGATTTTCGCTTTCGGATGCAGCTCCAGCAGGTCAGTCGCGTGAATCGGCCCCTTGACGCGGCCATTGACGATGACGTGGCCGGCATGCACGGCCCCGGTGACACAAGCCGATTCGCTGATCACCAAAATACTGGGCTTGTCGTCCTGCGCGCGGATGTCGCCGTTAACGATGCCGTCAACGCGCAGCCCCTCACTGAACTTCAACGTACCCTCGATCGTGGTGCCGGGCGCGATCAAACTCTTGATCGGCGGCTGCTTTCTTTTCCCAAACATAGCTTTCCTCCTCAAAAAGACTCCCTGAAAATGGCCGAATGCAGCTACGCACTAATGCGCGCCTCGCTATGTGGACCGCAAAGGCGCAGACAACACGAGCGGCAATTCAAACAAGGCCCCAAAACCTCGAATTTTTATTCGCTCAATTTTGCGCTTGCGGCTTCGCATAAAGCGTAAAAGTGTGGCGAAAACGCTTTGCGTTTGCATCTGGATGCAGATTGCAACATTTGCGCTTATGTCGCACAACAGTGCAACAGTTCCGGTCCTGCCGAATGGCGCGCGCAAAAAAAAAGCCGCCCCGGCAGAGCCGAGACAGCTTTTTTACACAAACCTGCTGGTTTGAAAAGGCGGTTAACGCTTGCTGAACTGCTTGCGGCGGCGCGCTGAACGGAAGCCGACCTTTTTACGCTCGACCTCGCGGGCATCGCGGGTCACGAAACCAGCCTGGCTCAGGGCTGGCTTGAGGGTTTCGTCGTAGTCGATCAAGGCGCGGGTGATGCCGTGGCGCACCGCACCAGCCTGGCCCGACTCGCCGCCGCCATGCACATTGATCTTGATGTCGAAAGTCTCGACATGGTTGGTCAAAAACAGCGGTTGACGGCAAATCATGATGGAGGTTTCACGACCGAAGAACGCGCGAATGTCCTTGTCGTTAATCATGATCTGGCCTGTGCCTTTTTTCATGAACACGCGGGCCACGCTTGATTTGCGGCGGCCGGTGCCATTGTTCCAGTCACCAATCATTTGGCTGCCTCCCGTTGAGCGTTGGTCGAGATGCCCGCAATATCGAGCACTTTGGGCTGTTGGGCCGAATGCGGATGCTCAGGTCCACCATAGACCTTGAGCTTTTTGATCATCGCGTAGCCGAGTGGGCCTTTAGGCAGCATGCCCTTGACGGCTTTTTCAAGCGCGCGGCCCGGAAACTTGGTTTGCATGTCGCGGAAATTGGTGGCACTAATGCCGCCTGGATAACCGGAATGGCGGTAGTAAATTTTGTCGGTCGATTTGGCACCGGTGACGCGCAGCTGGGCTGCGTTGATGATGACGATGAAGTCACCGGTATCGACGTGAGGCGTGTAAATGGCCTTGTGTTTGCCGCGTAAACGGAGAGCAACTTCGCTGGCT
>JANOOO010000164.1:0-3990 GCA_031421375.1 Polaromonas sp. | reverse complement strand
GGCAGGCGCCAGCGTCAATCACGGCGGCCAGTTCATGCTCCATCGCGTCACGTATCTCGCGCGCATCGTTCAGCGGCTCGGTCTGGCCGCGCAGGATCAGCGTGGTGGCCAGCAGCGGTGCGCCGTGCAGTTCCAGCAGTGCCTGCAGGGTTTTGTGTTCGGGCACGCGCAGCCCGATGGTCTTGCGTGACGGGTGACTGAGGCGGCGCGGCACCTCCTTGCTGGCTTCCAGAATGAAGGTATACGGCCCGGGCGTTGCGCTTTTCAGCAAGCGAAACTGCCTGTTGTCGACACGCGCATAACTGGCCAGCTCGCTCAGGTCACGGCACAGCAGCGTGAGGTGGTGCTTGTCGTCCACCCCGCGAATGCGGCGCAGGCTGTCGGCGGCGGCTTTGTCGTCGAGGTGGCAAGCCAGCGCGTAGCTTGAATCGGTCGGCACCGCAAGCACGCCGCCGCGTGCCAGCAGCGCTGCGGCCTGCTTGAGCAAACGGGCGTGCGGGTTCTCGGGGTGGACTTCAAACAGCTGCGCCAAAGATGCTCCTCAATGTGTGCTTTCAAGATGCAGCGCCGGGGCGCGCTTGTTGCGCACGGCCAGCCAGGCCCCGGCCGCGCCGCACACGGCAATCAAGGCGATGCCCAGCAGCGACCAGCGGTCTGGCACATGCGAGAAAACCAGCCAGCCCGCCAGCATGGCGAAGGCGATCTGGGTGTACAAAAACGGCGTCAGGGTGGAGACCGGCGCACGCGCAAACGCGAAAAGCATCGCCAGGTGGCCGAAGGTGGCCAAGAAGCCGATCAGCAACAGTGCCGCCCACAACGCAGGCGAGGCAATCGGCACCCAGAAGAAGGGCAGCGCCATCGAAAACACCAGCATCCCGATCCAGCCGGTATAAAACTGCATCGTCATCGGGTCTTCAATTTTCACGAGGCGGCTGGTCAGCAGCTGAAACCAGGTGTTGGAGATCACTAGCGCCAGCGGCAGCAGCAGCGTCCAGTCAAAGTGGTCGCCGGCCGGCCGGATGATCATCAGCGTGCCGGCAAAGCCGCCAATCACCAGTGCCCAGCGCAGCGCGGATACGCGCTCATGCAGCAACAAGGAGGCGAGCAGCGTGATCAACAGCGGCGCCATCATGATGATGGCCGTGAACTCGCCGACCGGCATGGCCCGCAAGCCGAAAAAGGCCAGTCCGCTGCTGAAAATCAGCAGCGCCGCGCGCAGCACCTGAAGCTTGGGGTGCGCAGTGCGCAGCAAAGCCCGTCCGCGCCCCGGCATGATGGTCAGCGTGGTCGCAACGGCCTGAAACGCATAGCGAAACCACAGCACCATGACGAAGGGCAGGGCGCTTGATACGGCCTTGACCGTGGTGTCGAGAATCGCGAAGCAGGCGGTGGCCAGCACCAGAAAACCAATACCCGCCAGCGCCGGATGCGCACTCAACAAGCCGCGGGGCGTTGCCGGTGCGATAACGCTCATCGAGCGGCTGCCTCGGGCCGCTGAATGCGTTCAGCCAGCAGCTCCCACACGGGGGTCAGGCCACCCGGCAAAAACGGCAAGCTGCCCAGGTCGCAGCGGCTCTCGCCGGGGCTGTGGAAGTCGCTGCCGCGCGAGGCGGCCAGGCCGAACTCTTTGGCGGTCTCGGCGTATTTGACGAACTCTTGCGCCGTGTGGCTGCCCGTGACCACTTCAACGCCCTGGCCCCCGTGATTTTTGAATTCGGTGAACAGCGCGTATTCCTCGTTGGCGGTGAAGTTGTAGCGGCCGGGGTGGGCGATGACGGCAACGCCATGCGCCTCGGTGATCCAGCTCACGGCGTCTTTCAGCGTGGCCCAGCGGTGCGGCACGTAACCGGGCTTGCCCTCGGTCAAATACTTGCGAAAGACCTCGTGCGTTTCGTTGCAGACACCCGAATCGACCAGGAAGCGCGCGAAGTGCGTGCGCGAGCTCAGCTCGGGGTTGCCGACGAACTGCAGCGCGCCTTCAAATGCCCCCTTGATGCCGACTTTGGCCAGCCCGTCGGCCATTTCGCGAGCCCGCATTTCGCGCCCGCTGCGCGTCTGGTGCAGGCCGGCCAGCAGTCGGTTGTCAGTCGCATCAAAACCCAGCCCCACGATGTGTACCGTCTCGCCCGCGAAGGTGACTGAAATCTCGGCTCCGGTCAGGTAATTCAGCCCCTGCGCCTCGGCCGCAGCGGCGGCGCGTGCGAGGCCGCCAATCTCGTCGTGGTCGGTCAGTGCCCAGAGCTCAACGCCGTTGGCTTTGGCGCGTTCGGCCAGCTGTTCCGGGGTCAGGGTGCCGTCGGAGACGACGGAATGGCAGTGCAGGTCTGCGTTCAGGATGGTGGGGAAACTCACCCCTGCATTTTAGGCCGTGTGCTGCGGCGCTGCGGGCGTCGTGGTGATGCCCGCATAGGGCTTGCAGTCGCTATGATTTCAGGAGCTGCTTGCGCCCGTCTGTAAAGGGCTGCAACACTAAAACGCTTAAATTTCAGCCGCCTCAACCAAAAACCGCACGCGCTTGACGCCCTTGAACTCATCGGCGTCGAGCCGAAACGCCAGCGTCACGCGGGGCGGCAGCGTGTCGGTGTGGCCGAACCAGATGCCATCGACGCTCTGGCCCTGGTGCAGGAGCTTCAGCGCCAGATGCTTTTCACCGACGAGGCGTTGCGACACGACCTCAAGCTCTTCGCTGAAAGTCGGTGCGGCAAAGCCCTGGCCCCAGACCTCTTTGTGCAGCGTATCGACCATGTCAGCGCGGCGGTACTCAGCCGGCAGCGGGCCGTCGGTGTCAATGCGACGCGTCAAGGTCGCGGCGTCCAGCCATTCCTTGGCGACTTGCTGCAGTGCCTGCTCGAAGGCGCTGAAGTTGCTGGCATGGATGGTGCAGCCCGCCGCCATCGCGTGGCCACCAAAACGCAGCAGCACGCCGGGGCAGCGCTTGGCGACCAGATCGAGCGCGTCGCGTAAATGAAAGCCGGCAATCGAGCGGCCCGAGCCCTTGATCTCGTGCGCTTTGCCGGGGGCCTGGCTGGCGGCGAAGACGAAGGTGGGGCGGTGCAGCCGGTCCTTGATGCGCGAGGCGACGATGCCGACCACGCCTTCGTGAAAGTCGGCGCCAAAAATCGCTATTGCAGGGGGCGGCGTTTCATCGATGTCGATCATCGCGTCGGCGGCGAGTTGCGCCTGTTCGCGCATGCCGGTCTCGATGCTGCGGCGTTCGCGGTTGATGCTGTCGAGCAGCGTGGCGAGTTCGCCCGCGCGGGCCGCGTCGTCGGTCAGCAGGCATTCGATGCCCAGCGTCATGTCGGCGAGCCGGCCGGCGGCGTTGATGCGCGGGCCGAGTGCAAAGCCGAAATCAAAGGTGGTCGCCATCTCGGGGCGGCGCGCCGCTGCGGCGAACAGCGCCGCCAGGCCCGGCGGCATCGCACCCTGGCGCACGCGCTTGAGGCCCTGCGCCACCAGGCGGCGGTTGTTGGCGTCGAGCCGCACCACATCGGCGACGGTGCCGAGCGCAACCAGCGGCAACAGCGCGTCGAGCCTGGGTTGCGTTGCCGCGCTGAACGCGCCGCGTGTACGCAGCTCGGCGCGCAAGGCCAGCAGCACATAAAACATCACGCCGACCCCCGCCATAGCCTTGCTCTCAAAGCTGCAACCCGGCTGGTTGGGGTTGACGATCACGTCAGCGCCCGGCAGCACGACCACGCCAGCTTGCAGCGCGGGCAAATGGTGGTCAGTCACCAGCACCTGCATGCCCAGCGCTTTGGCGCGCGCGACGCCGTCGAGGCTGGCAATGCCGTTATCAACCGTGACCAGCAGGTCGCAGCCCAAGGCCTTGACGCGCTCGGCAATCGGCGCGGTCAGGCCGTAGCCATCGACGACGCGGTCGGGAACCAGATAGCTGACGCGGGTCGCACCGAGCAGGCGCAGACCGCGCAGCGCGACGGCACAGGCGGTGGCACCGTCGCAGTCGTAGTCGGCCACCACGCAGATAGC
>JANOOO010000163.1:0-5263 GCA_031421375.1 Polaromonas sp. | reverse complement strand
GCCAGCTTGAGCCCATTGACGACTACGCTCCAGCCCGCCTTGATACTGCCAAGAACGCCCCGTTTGGCCGGCATCGGCTTCCACGCCGTCATCGGCTGCGCAGGCTTGAGCCAGGCTTTGACACCCAGGCAGAACTCTTGCCACAGGTCGCGCCAGCCACGGTTGCCCAGGTAGGCGCAAAAGCCGCGCACGGTGCGTGTCAGGCGGCTCGACTCCTCCCGGTGCAAAAAGCACAGCGTGCCGCTCAAAGCTGCCTGGCAAACCAGGTGCGGCTGGCGTTCGTGGTCTTCCCAGAAACGCTGCACGTCGCTGGAAAAACGTCGGGTCTCGGCGTTCCAGTCGCCTGAGTGATACAGCCTGATGAAAGATTGCGCTGAATCAACCGTCACCTTGCGCTGACCCCACCGGGCCATCAAATCGCGCAGCTCGACCGGCTCATAGCTCAGCGTCAGTTCAAGCAAAAAAGCCTGCGGTTGGGGCGCGCCGGTTTGCAGCAGGGTGTGGCCCCACAGGCGCTCGACAATCGCCACTTTGGTGGCTTGCGGCGGCGGCTGCGGTGGCTGCTTCTGTTTTGGTATCGCAGGCGCGGCAATGGGTCGCGGCTTGAGGTTGGCAAGCGCCGTGTCGGGCTCGTCAAAACCCCAGATCAATTTCAATCGCCCCACTGCACGCAGCGCCAGCGCCGCAATCGTCAGCGAAGGGTTGGCGCCGAGCGAGCCCGCAATGATCGAGCCGTCGAGCACCACCAGGGTGTCGAACACCTCCATCGGAGACGCGCCGCGCGCATCGAAAACCTGGCCGAACTCATTGACGACGCCGGTCGTCACGTCGCGGCCCATGACGCAGCCGCCCAGCGGATGCACTGTCAGCACCGGCCCCAGCGGCTGCGACACCAGCCCTTCAAGCCCCTCGGGCAACAGCCGCCACATCGGGTTGGCCATAACCGTCGCGCCCGGAAATGCATCGTCGCACTGGCTTTTGAGCCGGTCATGCGCGGCCGCGATCTGCGCCCCGTAGCGCGCCTGCGGCCAGACGATTTGCAGCGTACCTTCCTGGTGCTGCTCGCGGCCATCGACCACGCTTGCCAAGGGCAATCGCAAGCTGCCGTCGGCGCTGTCATGGCCGATCAAGCCGACCAAAAGCGTGTTCTCGATGGCGTCGGGATCGACGGCGCAGGCGTCGAGATCACCCGGCACTTCCTTGCCGTGAGGCGCCCGGTCTGCGCTTTGCAAACCCGCAAGCGTGTGGCCGGTCGTGACGATTTCAGCAAACAGCTGCTTGAGCGGCGTGGGTACGGCGAACTCCTGAATCCAGAAGCCCGACTGCCCGGCCTGGGGTGGCACGGCGATCATGTTGGTGATGGTGGGGCCGACCTCGCGCTGGTCCAGCGGCTTGTATTCGTCGTCGGTGCTGTGGGCTTTGTCAGGCAGGCGGTGGAGCGCGGCGATGTTGTCGCCGTTGCACGAAAACCTTTCACCCAGCGTGCTTGACAGCGACAGGCGGTCACTGCGCGAGCGCAGCAGAATTTCGGGCGAACCAAGCGCACCCGCCGCCAGAATCACGCGCCGCGCCTTCACCTTCAGCACCTTGCCTTCGCGAAGCTGCAAGGCCGGCGCGGTGTGAACCACATCGATCACCCACAGGTCACCGGCCTCCTTCGGCTTACGCATCCCGTCCTGCCAGCGTGCCTGGCGGTCAACCCGGAACAAAGACAGCACACTGGCACCGGTCACCAGTTGCGCGCCGGCTGCTCTGGCCTCGGCCAGCAAGTTGGTGTCGAGCGAGGCTTTGGCCCCGACGTTGCAGCCAGTCATGCAGTCGCCGCAACCGTTGCAGGCGTTCAGATTGACGCTGTGCGGGTTGGGCCCTTGCGCGCGCATCGCGACGGTGATCTCAGCAGGCGTGGTCGTCAACTTGTGTTGAGCGCTGCGCGCACTCGCCAGCTCCCGCATGCGGTGAAACTTCAGCGGGTAGCCGCCCGCCTGATAGAGCAGGCTGTGCGTGATGTTGTTTTTTTCGGTTTGCAGCGGGCTACCCAGCAGCAGCTTTTTTGCAGCTCTGAAAAAGTGTGCATCCAGATCGTCCGTCACGGGCAGCGGCAAAGCGGACTTGAACGATGAAAAATCGGGTTCGAGCAGCACGCCCGCATTGATCAGCGAGCCGCCACCCAGCCCGTTGGCCACCAGCGCCGACACGTCAGCCCCGAGCCGCACATCGAACAGGCCCTCGCGGTTGCCCATCACGCGGCCACTGCCTTGCACGCTGGTGCGTGCGTGAGTCGGCATGTGGCTCAGGGCCGAGGGAAACATGCCGGGCAGGTACTCCGCGCCGCGTTCGAGCACGCAGACGGAGAGGGGCCGCGTGACGCCGTTCTCAAGCGTCCTCAAGCCCGCCAGCTGCTGCGCTGCCACGCTGGCCCCGTAGCCGCTGCCGACAATCACCACGTCAAAAATGGTTTCAGGCTTTTGCCGCAACTGCACGGCCAGATCGACCAGGCCGATGGACAGCGAGCGGGTGCGGCGAGGGTCCGCACCGGCTGCGCCTGCATCAGAAAACTGGGGTGAATGGGCTGGATTGGCTGGATTGGCTGGATTGGGTGGCGTCATGGCTGTGCGTCCGCTCTTTTGCAAGTTGAAGATGGCGCAGCAGCGCATCAAGCGTGACCGGCTTGTGCAGCATCGGCACCTGCGCGGCGTGGGCTTGCTGGAGCCGGTCAGGCGCGGTGTCGCCGCTGATAAGCACGGCGTAAAGCTCGGGCTGAATTGACAGGCATTGGCGAATCACCTCCAGGCCGTCGCTACCCTCTTTAAGCCGAAAGTCGGAGATCACCATGTCAAGCGGGCCGCTGTGTGCGTGCTGCACGGCCCCAGCCGCGCCCTCGGCCAGCAACACCAGGCAGCCCAGCTCTTCGAGCAACACCCGCATGCCCTCGCGCACAGCCAGCTCGTCATCAACCACCAGCACCCGCACGCAACCCACATCAAGCGCTACCGCGGGCGCCGCCACGGCCTTTGCCTTGACTCCTTCAAACGCCGCAAATTGCAGCGTAAAGCGCGTGCCCTGGCCCGGCACCGACTGCATGCCCAGCTGCATGTCGAGCAAGCCGCACAGGCGCTGCACGATGGACAGCCCCAGGCCCAGGCCCCTGGAGCGGTCGCGCTCGGGGTTCTCGACCTGGTAGAACTCCTGAAACACCAGTTGCTGATATTCGGGCGCAATGCCGATGCCGGTGTCGGCGACCTCAATGGTGATCAGGCCTAGGCGATGACTGACCGACACATCAAGCCCGCCGGACGCGGTGAACTTCAGCGCATTGCCCGTGAGGTTGCCCAAAATACGGCGCAGCAAATTGGCGTCGGTTTTGGCCTCGACTTTTCCGTCGCTGTGAAAGCGCAGGCTCAAGCCTTGCTGGTGCGCTGTGGTTTCAATCGCCGCCACGTGCATGCGCACAATTTCATCGACAGCCTCAACCCGCAGCTCGGGCTTGACGATGCCGGCGTCCAACCGCGACACATCGAGCAAACCGTCGAGCTGGCTTGAGAGCGACTGGCTGACGTTGCCCAGCATCTGCACGATCTCACCGCTGCGCTCGTCGAGCTTGCGCAGGCCAAGGGCCGCCACCAGCACGCTGATGGTGTGCAGCGGCTGGCGCAGGTCATGGCTGGCGGCGGCCAGAAAGCGCGTCTTCGACTGGCTCGCCTGCTCGGCGCTCTCCAGCGCCTGCAACATGCGGGCATTGAGCTCGGCCTCGGCAAAACGAATGCGGCACGACTCGTCAAAAGTGCGAAATGCATCGCGGCCCAGCGTCCACAAAAAGGCGAGGTAAACCACCAGAAGGCCCCCCATGCCCCAGCCGACCTGCTGGCTTTCGCCCGGCCGGGCAGTCAGCACCCAGGCAGCGCTGAGCGACAGCAAAATCGGCCCGGCAAACCACAGGAAAATGCTGCGGTAACCGCTGGTGCTTGACACCGACGCGGTGGCCACGGCGATCAGCAGGGTCGAGACAGCAGCCCGGTCCACATCGGTCAGGCTGCCAAAAGCCAGCAGTGGCGCCGCCATGCCGAGGCCGCTCAAAAGCATCAGCGATGACAGCACTTTCAAAGGCGATTCGGCCTGCTCCACCCACCGGGCCGTCTGGCCGATTCGCACAGCGGCGAGCAGCGCCATCACGCCAAACCAGACCAGCGGCCAGACCAGATTGATTCGCAGGCTGAGCAGCAACAAAAAGGCCACCGCGCAAAGCAAAATGCCGGCCTGCGCCCGCTGGTTTTGCCGCAGGAACAAGGCAACGTATTGGTCTTGCACCAGGCGCGCATGCGGCAAGGGCGCAAGCTGCAAGCGGGGAGGATTTGTAAACAAAGGCATCGTGCAAAGCGTAGCCCCGCCGCGCCGCGTGTCAATCCACCGCTTGGGCGATGGACACCAACGCGAAGCGGCGCAAGACCGGCGCAGGGGCCGAAGCACGGCTGCGCACCCCTTCCAAACGCTATTAAATCAGGAGCTTCTCACGCCCGTACACGTTGGGTTAAAGACCGATTTGACTCAGAATTCAGGCTTGAGGGCATGCCCCTGCCGCCGCAATGCACCCGCCATCGCTGCACCCGATGCCCCCGTCAGATTGCTGCGTCCATCCCCCATTTGGGTGATGCGCAAGGTCGGAATAAAGTCCTACATTGACGGCTCACATTCACTTACAGGAAAAACCAAGATGAAAGTATCTTTACAAATTCACGCGCTGGCTCTAGCGGGCTTAAGCCTGCTCGCGCTGTCTGGTTGCGGCGGTGGGGGCGGGGGAACTACGCCGGACGGGCCTGGGGCCACTACCACCAGCGTTCCCGTCACCGTGATTGACGATGCGATTCAATTCGCAACCGTCTGCCTCGACAAAAACAAAAATGGTGTTTGCGATGCGGGCGAGCCCTCGGGCAAAACCGACGCGGCTGGCAAAGTCACGCTGCAGGTCGATCCGGCCGATGTGGGCAAATTCCCGATCCTCGCCGTTGTCGGCACCGATGCGGTCGATTCCTACTACGGCCCGGTCACCACGGCTTTCACCTTGACGGCACCGGCCGATCAAACCGCCGTGGTCAGCCCGCTGACGACGCTGGTTCAAACCACGGTGGCCACGACTGGCGTGAGCTCGGCAGAGGCAGCCGCTTCGGTACAGAACCAGACCGGCATTTCGGTCTCGCTGTTTCAGGACTTCACGAAAAACACCACGCCTGAAGGCAAGGAGGCTGCTCTGCTCGCACGCATGGTAGTC
>JANOOO010000162.1:0-6629 GCA_031421375.1 Polaromonas sp. | reverse complement strand
GCATGGCTGCGTGGGCTGCGGGCCGCGTCAGCGATGCGCAAGAGCAATTCACCTCGGCGCTACAGAGCGCCGAAGCAGTCGGACGTATCCGGCTGGCCTGGGACTGTCATATTGCATTGGCGCTGATTGCCGCCAGCCTGGATGACGCCGCAAGTCAAAAGAACCATCAGACGCAAGCCAACGCACTAGCCGCTTGCATCGCCCAGAGCCTGGTGGGTTCGGGCTTGACTTCAGCGCTGGCGGCTGTCGGCTAGGGGATTTTCTGGAAAACATTCTGTCGGACTGACGGAATCCGCATGGCACTTGGGGCAAGCAAGCCAGGCACCGCGCTGGCGAGGCGACCACTGTCCCCCTTGCCTTGACGCGAGTAATCGTTACGACGGTGTCATGCCGGCAGATCAATCGAGCTTCAACCCAATCGTCTTGACCACCTTGGTATAGACCGCGCCATCGTCGGCGATCAATTTGGCGAACTCATCGGGCGTGTTGCGAATCGCATCGGCACCGTTGGCTTCCATCGCCGTTTTGAACTCAGCCGTCGGAACGATGGCAGCGAGCTCTTTTTGCAGGCGGTCAATGATCGGTTTGGGCGTGCCGGCCGGGGCCAGCACGCCGAGCCAGAGCGAGACTTCAAAGCCCGGGTAGCCGAGCTCTGTCACCGTCGGCACATCAGGCAGCGCTGGCGAGCGTTTGATCGAGCCCACCGCGAGCGGCACCAGCTTGCCGCCCTTGACCTGTTGCAGCAGCGCCGGCATCGAGCCAAAGGTAGCTTGCACTTCGTTGGCGAGCAAAGCCATCTCGGCCGGCCCATTTCCTTTGTAGGCAATGTGGGCGAGATCGATCTTCGCGGCGTCCTTGAACATCTCCATCGCGAGGTGAGTCGTGGTGCCGTTGCCTGCCGACGCGAAATTCATCTTGCCGGGCTGGGACTTGGCCAGCGCGACGAATTCTTTGAGGTTGGTGGCCAAGACCCGCGGATTGATCGCGAGCAAATAGGGCGTGACGGCGACAAGCGAGACCGGTGCGAAGTCTTTCACCGCGTTGTAGGGCAGCTTGGCGTAAGCGCCGGTTGCCACCGCATGGGTGCTGGTGGTGCCTATGGTCAGCGTGTAGCCGTCGGGCGCGGCCTTGGCGGCCAGGTCGGTGCCGATGGTGCCGCCAGCGCCGCCGCGGTTATCGACGATGACGTTTTGCCCGAGGCGCTCGGAGAGCTTTTGCGCGACGACGCGGCCAACAATGTCGGTCGAGCCGCCGGCCGGGAAGGGCACGATCAGGCGAATCGGTTTGTTCGGATAGTCGGTCTGGGCCAGGGCGACGGGCGTCATGGTGACGAAAGCACCGAGCCATGCGAGCGATTGAAGCAAGGGGATTTTCATGGGTGGGCCTTGTTGGAGCAAACTTCTGCGGGACCTGCAGGCGACGAACTCGCACCTTAACGCGCTGTGTGGCGGCTGTCCATCGGCGCATGTACTGCGGGCGCATGCCACAGTGCGCGCGTTCCCAGCCTTCCCGGGGCGCTCAAGGAAGGCTGAATGGGTCGAAGACCCGTACGCCGGTGGGCACGAAATCTTTCAGATTGCGAGTGGCCACAGTCAGGTCATGACAGAGCGCAGTTGCGGCGATCAAATTGTCAATGCCCTTGTTGCCGGTCTGAACGCACAGCCGCCCCCACACTTTGGCAATGGCGGGGGTGACAGGCAGGATGCAAGGGGCAAACTGCCGCTCAAGCTGAGCCAGCCATTGCGCGAGCGCAGCGGCGAATTCCGGCGCTGCGCGGCGCTGTTTTTCAATCCCCGCTTCGATCTCGCCGAGGGTCAGCACGCTCAGAAACAGGGAATCTTCAGGCTGGGTTTGGATGTACGCCACCACACCTGCATTCGGGCTGGCTTTGCGCAGCTCGGACAGGACAACCGTGTCCAGCAAGATCATGAAAAATCGAACTCGCGCGGCTGCAGATCAAGACCCGGAAGCGCGTCGGCCTGCTCGTTTTGCCGTTTCGGAATCGCAAGCAGGTGCTCGTTCAAGCTGCGTGGCTGATCGCCTGATTGGCCTGCGCTGCGCTGCAGGGCCTCAAAGTCTTGTTCAGACAGCACAACGACCGCCCGCTTGCCCCGACGCGTGACGTGCTGCGGCACGCCGCGCATCGCGTTATCGACGAGCGCGCTGAACTGTGCCTTGGCGTCCTGAAGACGCCAGTCGGCATTTGAAAGCACATAGCGGGTGGTTTGCATGATTAACGCATCTGACTAGTTGATTGAACTAGTTCATTCTAGCGCCGTTGAATGCGGCGCAAGCAATCTTTTATGGTGGGGCACCCGTTGGCCGCACCCGCGCCGCCACCTCGCGCCCGAGTTCGATCACCGCCATCGCGTAGTAGCTGCTCCAGTTGTAGCGCGTGATGGCGTAGAAGTTTTCTGTGCCGGCTACATAGCTCGGCGCGTCGGGGCCATTGAGCAACTCGATCAATGCCAGCGGGCCGCCGTGCTGCAATCCCTGGCCTTCGAGAACCGCGCCCTTTTCCGTAAAGCTGGTCACACCGAACGTGGGCAGAATGTCGGGCGCCATCAGCGCGTCCAGGTCGAGGCGGCTGGCATCGAAGCTGACCGGGTAGTGCGTCGGCATGCCGGGCTGCCAGTTGAAGGCTTTGAAGTAGTTGGCGACCGAGCCGATCACGTCGGCGGGGCTCTTCCACAAATCGATGCTGCCGTCGCCGTCGAAATCAATCGCGTACTTGACCCAGCTCGACGGCATGAATTGCGGCAGGCCCATCGCACCAGCGAAGCTGCCGCGCGGCTCGAACGGGTCGCTGCCGCGGCGGCTTTGCCAGGTCAGGAACTGCTCGACCTCGCCTTTGAAAAACTCGGCTCGTTCGCGTGCGCGTGGGTGGCTCTCGGGGAAGTCGAAGGCCAGCGTGGCGATGGCGTCCAGCACGCGAAAGCTGCCCGTGTCGCGGCCATAAATCGTCTCGACGCCGACGATGCCGACGATGATGTTGGCTGGCACGCCGTACTCTTTTTCGGCGCGGTCAAGTGTGGCTGCGTTGTCGCGCCAGAAGCGTGCGCCAGCCTCAATGCGCACCGGGTCGATGAAGCGGCTGCGGTACACGCGCCAGTTTTTCTGGAAGGTTTTGGCCGGTGGCTGCATCAGCCGCACGACGGTGCTGTTAAAGCGTGCCTGGCCCAGCGTGCTGCGCACCCAGACCGGGTCCAGGTCGCGGCGGCTGGCGAGGTCGTCGGCGAACTGCATGACCTCGGGCCGCGTGGCATACGCCGGCCCCTGGGACTGCGCTGCAAGCTGTTTTTTTAAGTCTTTTGGCGCTCCAGACCAGGCTGGATGGGCGCAGACAGCTCCTAAAACAATAGCGAGTGCGAGATGGTGAAGGGGGGAGTGGTGCGTCATGCGAAGGGTGGAGCAATCGAAGGGCAGGTGCGGGAGGGGAGTGGAGGGTCTTCTAGTGCGAGCCGGATCAATGCCTGGACAAGATGCCTGTCTTTTTTTGCACCTCCCAGCCTGGTTCAGGCACTAACTGAAACTGAAGCTGGAGCGAGTCGGTTTTTAGCTCCCTCGCCCGCTTGCGGGAGAGGGTTGGGGTGAGGGTCACGAATACTGAACCAGACTCTTGAAGGTCGAAACCGGGGAGCCCTCACCCCGCCCTCTCCCGCAGGGAGAGGGGGAAAGAAAATCCGCTCGAAAACAAAAGGCAAGTGACTGTTGCGCGCGCGGCTGGAGGAGCCGATTTTAAGACGGCCAGATCAAGCGGGCGAACTGCTTGTCAAGCTGGCGCAACTGCCCGCGCCCGGTGGCCGCAGCGCCTGCGGGCGAAGCGGCATAACGCTGCGCTTCGAGCTGCAGCAGCCAGTCGCGCAGCGCATCAGCGCGGCTGCCGTAACGTGCGGTGGCCTGTTCCGCAAGCCGCCGTGGCGAGGTGGCTGCATCACTGGCCATGCCGCTGGCAGCGAGGCGTTTGCGGGCCCGCACCAGCAGCCGCAGCCACGGGTCGTGCTCGGTGCGTTCCCACCAGAGCCAGGCCGCGCCGCCCAACGCTGCGGTGACGATGGCCGCGATCAGCAGGTAGGCGAGGTCAGCCCAGCTTGGCGATTTGAAGCCCAGGCTGCGCAACACGTCGAGCTGCCTGCCCTGGGTGTAGTTGAGGATGCGCTGGTTCCAGCCGTTGTTGGCGGCGTCCCAAAAGCCGCGCAGGTGGGCGAGCAGCGTTGGCGCCATCGTGCCCAGCGCCTGCCCGACCACGCCTTGCGGTGCGGCCAGCCTGTCGCCGGCCCCAACGCGGCCCGGAGCGACTGCCGAGGTTGGGTCAATGCGGACCCAGCCCCAACCCGCCTGCCAGACCTCGGCCCAGGCGTGGGCGTCGCTCTGGCGCACCGTCCAGTAGCCATCGACGTTGTTGATCTGCGCGCCC
Source organism: Polaromonas sp. (assembly GCA_031421375.1). Taxonomy (GTDB): domain Bacteria; phylum Pseudomonadota; class Gammaproteobacteria; order Burkholderiales; family Burkholderiaceae_C; genus Polaromonas. Next base: position 2,212 of record JANOOO010000162.1, on the reverse strand, counting down.
TGGTAGCCGGTGACGATGCGCGCCGGAATGTCCATGGCTCGCATCAAGATGACGAACGACGACGCGATGTGTTCGCAAAAGCCTTCTTTGCGGTCAAACCAGAATTCGTCGGCCGTGTGCGTGCCGTACAGGCCGGGTTCGAGCGTGTAGCTGTAGCCGCCGGTGCGCAGCCTCTCAAGCGCAAGCTGCACCAATTGCGCCGTCGTGGCGCGCACGTTTTTAGGGTCACGCAAGATGTCGCTGGCGAGGGCCAGCGTGCGCGGGTTGAAGCCGGGCGGCAGCGAAACAAATTCGCGCAGGGCCAGCGAGGCTTGCGTCGGCCCATAGGTGAAGGCCGGATAGCTTTTGACGCGGTAGCGCGTCAGGTCGGTCAGTGGCCGGGCGACCAGCCACTGCAGGTCTTCCTGCATCGTGGGCTCCAGCCCGGCACCAGTCGGGTTCGTCGCGGCGGCTTCCATCACCATCAGCCAGGGGCGGTTGCTCGGCTCCATCGTGACTTCGTAGTCGAGCGCCTCGCCGTCCACCTGAAGGTTGGCGCGTGTGCCCGAGCGGCTGCCATAGGCGAAGCCGGCCGACTGCCACTGCCTGCCGTCAAACTGCGAGAGCACCGGGCCGCGAAAGTACAGATCGCGCTGGCGCGGCACCTTGCCGCCGTCGAACTTGATGCGCATGACCACGCTGTCGTCAAGCGCCAGTTTGGCAACGCTGCCGACCTGCATGCTGGCGCTCAGGCCACTGCGTCCGGCCATCGCGTCGGTTGGCATGCCCCACAGCGGGGCGATGCGCGGAAACAGCACGAACAGCAGCACCATCACCGGCGCGCCCAGCAGCGCCATGCCACCCGCAGTGCGCGCGGCGCGGGCCAGCGGCGGTTTACCGACCGGCAAATGCGCCAGCACCAGCACCGTCAGCAGCCCGAGCAGCGCCACCAGCATGCTGAATGCGGTGAGCAGCGACTGCGAATAAAAGAAGTTGCTCAGCATGCAGAAGAACGCCAGAAAAAACACGACGAAAGCGTCGCGGCGGGCGCGCAGCTCAAGTGTTTTAAGCGTCAGCAGCACGACCAGCATGGTCACGCCGGCATCGCGCCCGAGCAGGGTTTTGTGCGTGAACCAGGTGGCGGCCAGCGTGAGCAGTAGCAGGCCGATGCGCCAGCTTTTACCGGGCAGCGGGCGTGCCTGCAGTGCCAGCCAGCCGCGCCACGTCAGCACCGCTGCGGCCAGCGCGCTGCACCAAAGCGGCAATTGCTGCACCTGGGGCAGCAGCACCCAGGCAATGACGACGAGCAGAAAAATCGTGTCGCGGCTGTCGCGCGGCAGCCCCTGCCAGCGTGTTGAAAAACTTTTCAACATAAAGCCAGCGCTTCCAGGCATTGCCTTTTGTGGGCCTCGGTGTTGCCGGGTGCAATCTCGCGCGCCGGTAATCGCAGGCCGTAGCTCAGGCCGAGTTTGTCGGCCTGTAAAACCCACGCGCACAGCCGCGAAAGCCGGTGCTCGGTGCGACCGCTGCCGGCCCCTGCAAAGTCCAGCCACAGGGCGTGGTGCTGGGCGTGCTGGGTGTCGCGCACCAGCAGGCCGGCGTTGTCGCCGCTGCCGTGGCCGTCGGTTTTTGCGGCCTTCTTCCACATCACCAGTTTCATCGGGTCGCCGCGCCGGTAGCCGCGCACGCCGTCGGTCTCGCCGGCGCTTTGCATGCGCGTGCTGCCCGTCGGGCCGTCGGGCCGGGGTGCGCTGGCGGGCAGTGGTGGCGGGGCGCTCTCGGGGGCCGGGTAGATCACGACCTGCGTGGCCGGCCGCCACACCGTCCAGACGCGGAAAGTACCCAGCGGAAAGCGCGTTTCGGCTGTGAGTGTGGGCAGGCGCTGCATGCCGCGCCGGGCTGGCGTGAAGGCGATCTGCACCGTGGCCCGGCCCTCGGCCGGCACGTCAGCCCAGACCCACTGCGGGTTGCGCGCTTTGCCGGCCGGGTCACGCGGCGCATCAAGCGCGCGCAGCCCGATGCCGTAGCGCCACTGCTTGCGCAGGTTGCTCAATTGAATGTCAAATGTTGCTGTAGCCCCCGCAAAATTGGCGTGAGGAGCTACTAAATTCATAGCGAGTCCGCGCAGGGTGGCATGACACACATGCATGCCGACAAGCGCACAACCGGCCAGCAAAAAAGTCAGCAGATAGCCCAGATTGAGCTGGTAGTTGATCGACGCCACGAGCATCAC
>JANOOO010000161.1:0-1663 GCA_031421375.1 Polaromonas sp. | reverse complement strand
TTGTCGGCACACTTGACCAGCGCGTCGCGGATCTGCGAGAGCTGGCCGAGCACTTCGGAAGACGAGTGGCAGATGCCGGTTGAAATCTCGATCATGCTCGACGTCATCTCGGGCACGACTGCGCCGGGCAGCGCGATTTTCTCCATCATGCGCAGCATGTCCTCGGCGTAGGGCGCGAGGTCGTAGTCGTGCGTGTTGACGAGCTGCAGCTCCAGCTCGACGCCGAGCGACAGCGCTGCTGATTTCTGAAATGTTTCAAGACTCATTGAGCGGGGCCGGTTGGGTGCTGCGGCGGCTCGGCTGCCAGGGCCGCGAGCACTCACCGGCACGGTGAAGCGCCACCGTCGCGAGCACGGCACCAAAGATTTCCATCAGCAAGATAAGGGGAAGCGCGACGCTGGCGATCTCGCCGCCGAGCGAGGCGGACGCCCCGACATACAGCGACACGAGCAGCAAGGCCACCGACGACATCGGAGCCATCGCGCAGCCAACCCACAATGCCTGGCGCCAGCTCGCACCACTGCCCACGTTGCCAATGGCCACGCCGGTGATTTTGGCAATGATGCGCGCCACGATGAGCGCCGCCACCACCCCGGTCAGCGGCCCGCTCCAGTCCGCTTGCGCAGCCACGACCGAGACCAGCACGAACATCAGCATCGTCAGCATCGACGAGGCCGTGCCCATCTGGCGTGGCCACGACCAAGGGCGGGGGTTGAGCTGCTTGAGCATCATGCCGCCCAGCAGCGCCGCCAGCGGAGCCGAGCCGCCGTAGTTGGCGGCCAGCGCCGACGACGCGGCGATCAGCGCCAGCAGCAAGATGGCGGTGTTCTCGCTGGTCGGGCTCATCACGCGCAGCGCAATGCGCAGCGTCAGCGCCAGCACCGAGCCCACCACCACCGACAGCCCCAGCACCACCAGCACCGGGTAGAGCGTATTGGCGATGCCGGCATCGCCGCGCGGAATCATGCCGGCGCGGGCACTGCACAGCGTCAAGGCGTAAAGCGTGCTCAGTGTTGAAAGCACCAGCGCCCGCTCGGTCACCGGCCCGGCAGCGCGGGTGTCGATGGCGACACGCGCCAGCACCGCCGGCGAGGCGGCCATCGCCAGTAGCGCCAGTGCCTCGGCCACGCTGCCCTGCACGCCCATGTAGCGCAGCAACCAAAACACCAAAATGAAGGTCAGCGTTGATTCAAGCAGGCTCTGCACCAGCACCATCGGGTTATGCCGAAACCAGCGCAGCGGAATGCGGCCACCGGCCTCAAACAGCACCACCGCCACGCCAAGCTCAAGCAAAAACAGCCCGATGCCCTGCAGCGGCCAGACGGCACCGGTAAAGCCGGCCAGACCAGCCAGCGCGCCGACCATTGAATAGCCGATGAGTTTGGGCAGGCCGGCGAAGCGGTTCACCAGGTGCCCGGCAACCGAGGCCAGCGCCAGCAGGATCGACCACTGCACGGTCGCGAGACCCGCCGAGGGCTTGATCCACTCGGACCAGATTGACAGGATTTCGTTCAAGAGTGAATCCTCGCAGGGATGCGGGCAAGAGCCCTGGACAACCCGGACCTTGGGTGCGGGAAAAGAGTAAGGGTGATGACGTTGAACATTTTCATTTGCAGTCCCGAACGCAAGGCTGCACGAAAAACGAATGAATCAACAGCAATGA
>JANOOO010000160.1:0-3851 GCA_031421375.1 Polaromonas sp. | reverse complement strand
GCAGCCTATTGCGTTTTCAATTCTTCTCACACAGGATCACATCATGTCAACCATGACTCTTTGGGGATTTAACGGTTCAACCTATGTCCGAACCGTCAAGATGCTTCTTGCAGAAAAGGGGGCAACGGACTTCGAGCAGGTCCAGCTGAACGTGCTCGAAGGCGACCCGAAAAAGCCCGAACACCTGGCGCGCCACCCCTTCGGCAAGGTGCCCGTGCTGGACCACAACGGCCTGCGCATTCTTGAAACCTCGGCCATCGTGCGCTACCTAAACGACGTGCTGCCGGGCAAGTCGCTTGTGCCCGCGAGCCCGCAAGACCGAGCCCGCATGGACATGGTAATTAGCATTCTTGATTCATACGGTTATGGCGCAATGGTGGGCGGCGTTGCGGCCTACCACCTGTTCCCGGACTTTGTCGGCGGCAAAAACGACGCGATGCTTAAAACCGGCATCGAGAACGGCCGCAAAGTCATCGAGCTGATCATGAAGACCAAAGGCGCATCGCCCTTCATCGCCGGTGAGTTGAGCCTGGCCGACTTGTACCTCGCACCCGTTGTTTTTTACGTTTCCCTCACACCCGACGCAAAACTCATTTTCGAGGTCGATGGCTTCGCCGATTGGTGGGCACGGGTGCAGGCGCTAAAGAGTTTTCAGGATACGCAAGTCGGTTGAATTGGGATGGGTATGAGGTCTTGATTGGCCAGCGCGCGCGACGTGTCTTGTCAATCGCTGATCAAAATCCAAGCGGCAAGAAATAGTGCGCAACCAGTGAGGTGCTTCGACTGCTGCTGCGCAGCGGCGCGCAACAGACTGCGCTCCTGTGGATCTACGCAACGCCAAAATTAATCGCTATTGAGCGATCTGGCTGCGCTGTCGGCGCTGCGGCTGTGGGCCTGCTGGGGCGCGTTGACGTCCAAGCTGTTGCGCAACTGGCTCAGGTAGGTGGCCACGCATCGCTCTGATTCATCAAGCCGCGCGGACATGGATGCGTTCTGCTGGGCAAAGCGCTCGGCCAGGACGCTGTCAGCGGCGGCTTGGCGGCGCTGCTCGGCAGTCGCCTGTGCATCAAGGTAATGACGCAGTTCGGTGAAGCGCGAAGCCTCGGCTTTGTCGGCCAGCTCGCGCTGCGTGGCCAGCTCGCGCGCATAGTTGCGCGTCTCGATCAAATTGCTGCTTTGCATGTATAGCGTGACGCCCAAAAAAGCGACCGTCACGACGGCCAGCAAAATCAGCATCACCAGGCCAAGCGGCACCGCAACCGTTGCCACGCCCAGATTGAGCAGACTGACGCGGTTGAACTCACCCACATTGAGCGCCACCAGGGCAGCGACCAGCACAATAAAAAGAACCAGAAAAATGGTGCGAATACGCATAAAAATTCCTCGTCGAATCTCATAAAAACCAGGCCAAAGCCGGACGCCCATACGGGCGCGCATACGACCGCACGTTGGCTGTCTCAAGCCCCATGTAGTCTGGTCGCATCGGCCCTTTTTCAGCGTGGGACAATGCCGTCCCCCTGCGTCAGTTCGGCGCAAAGCCGACCCGCTCGCCAGCCTTATTGCCGGCCTTCATGCCGATAAATCACGCCTCATAACCGGACCCCATTCATGCAAGCCATCCTCGACCAGATTGCCCGCGAACTGAAAGTACACACCAACCAGGTCGCCACCACGGTTGCCTTGCTTGACGGCGGTGCGACCGTGCCTTTCATCGCGCGCTACCGCAAGGAGGCAACGGGCGGGCTCGACGACATTCAACTGCGCGAGCTTGACTACCGGCTGGCCTATTTGCGCGAGCTTCATGAGCGCAAGGCCACCGTGCTGCGCAGCATCGAGAGCCAGGGCAAGCTGACGCCCGCGCTTGAAAACGCCATTGCGCAGGCCGAGACCAAGCAGGACGTGGAAGACCTGTACCTGCCCTTCAAAACCCGCAGGCGCACCAAAGGGCAGATCGCACGCGAGGCGGGTATCGAGCCGCTGGCTGACCGGCTGTTTGCCGAGCCGCAACGCGCGCCGGCCGATGAAGCTGTGGCCTTTGTTCAGCCTGAGAAAAATGAGCAGGGCGACGACTTCACGACTGTCGCCGCCGTGCTCGACGGCGTGCGCGACATCTTGTCCGAACGCTGGGCCGAAGACGCAGCGCTGGTGCAGAGCCTGCGGCACTGGTTATGGAGCGAAGCACTGTTCTCGGCCAAGCTGCTGGCTGGCAAAGACGAAAACCAGCCCGAGCACGCGAAGTTTCGCGATTACTTTGACTACGACGAGCCGATTGGCCGCGTGCCTTCGCACCGCGCGCTGGCGGTATTCAGGGGCCGTGCGCTGGAGATTCTGGACGCCAAACTGGTGCTGCCCGAGCCGCTTGAGGCGGCCTCGACCGTGAAAACTGGACCAGCCGTGTCGCTCGCCGAAGGCAAGATCGCGCTGCACCTGGCCTGGAGCCACAGCGCCCGCCCGGCTGACGACTTGATCCGTAAATGCGTGGCCTGGGCCTGGCGCGTCAAGCTCAGCCTGTCGCTGGAGCGCGACCTGTTCACGCGTCTGCGCGAAGACGCCGAAAGGGTGGCGATCAAGGTGTTTGCCGACAACCTGCGTGACCTGCTGATGGCGGCCCCGGCCGGCCCGCGCGTGGTGATGGGCCTGGACCCTGGCATTCGCACCGGCGTGAAGGTGGCGGTAGTTGATGCCACGGGCAAGCTGGTTGAAACCGCCACCGTGTTCCCGCACGAGCCGCGCCGCGACTGGGACGGCGCGCTGCACACGCTGGGCAAACTGTGCGAGAAGCATGGCGTCAACCTCATCGCCATCGGCAACGGCACGGCCAGCCGCGAAACCGACAAGCTTGCGGGCGATCTCATCAAACAGCTTGAGAAGGATGCAGCGCCGGGCGTGCTGCAAAAAGTCGTCGTCAGCGAGGCCGGTGCCTCTGTCTATTCAGCGAGCGAGTTTGCCTCGCAGGAAATGCCCGATGTTGATGTGAGCCTGCGCGGCGCCGCCAGCATTGCGCGCCGCCTGCAAGACCCGCTGGCCGAGCTGGTGAAGATCGACCCGAAATCGATTGGCGTCGGCCAGTACCAGCACGATGTGAACCAGAGCGAGCTGGCGCGCACGCTGAACGCCGTGGTTGAAGACTGCGTGAACCGCGTCGGTGTTGATCTGAACACCGCCAGCGTGCCCTTGCTTGCGCGGGTGTCGGGCCTGTCGCAAACGGTGGCGAAATCGGTGGTGCGCTGGCGCGACGACAACGGCGCGTTTGCCTCGCGGGCTGATTTGCTGAAGGTCAGCGGACTGGGGGCCAAGACCTTTGAGCAAAGCGCCGGCTTCCTGCGCTTGCGCAATCAGGGGCCGGGCAGCAACCCGCTCGATATGACCGGCGTGCATCCGGAAACGTATTCAGTGGTCGAGCAAATCATGCTTCACACCGGCAAGCCCGTGGCAGAGCTGATGGGTCGGGCCGACATGCTGAAGGCGCTCAAACCCGAGCTGTTTGCCAATGACAGGTTCGGTGTCATCACCGTCAGGGACATCCTGCTCGAACTCGAAAAACCGGCGCGCGACCCGCGCCCTGACTTCAAGGTGGCGCGCCTGAACGATGGCGTGCAGGCTATCGGCGACCTGCAACCGGGCATGACGCTTGAAGGCACGGTCAGCAACGTCGCGGCTTTCGGGGCCTTCATCGACATTGGCGTACACCAGGACGGGCTGGTGCATGTGAGCCAGCTGGCCGACCGGTTTGTCAGCGATGCGCGCGAGGTCGTGAAGACTGGCGACATCGTGAAGGTGCGGGTGACGGAAGTTGATGTAGCGCGCAAGCGCATTGCCTTGACGATGAAGCTCGGCGAGCCAGTCGCCCG
>JANOOO010000159.1:0-3420 GCA_031421375.1 Polaromonas sp. | reverse complement strand
TCCAACTCGTATGAAGTCAATATTTACGACCAGCGCCCCGACCCGCTTTACGGCACCGGTGCCATCGTCGATTTCGCCAAGGTCTCGCCCATGCCCAAGGCGGGCGGCAAGTGGAACACCTTTGTCGTGACCGCTCGCGGCACCAGCGTGGTCGTGATTTTTAACGGCGTACAAACCGTTCACATGAACGACAGCAAATTTGCCAGCGGTCCGGTCGCGCTGCAGTTTGCCAATGGCCCGCAAAACGCACCTGGTGGTGTCATTAAATGGCGCAAGGTGCAGATCATGGAGCTGTGAACAGCGCCGCATTGCAATTGCGGTGAAACGCGCCGTGCCGCCACCTGATGCGGCATTGGTGCGCAGTTTCAGCGTGCGGTCTGGCGCAGCCGCACTTCCAAAAGCCCAAACTCCATCGCCTCGAAATACGTGTTGGCATCGGTCACGGCAAGGTGCAGAAGAATCCGGGTCGCGTGACGCTTCACCACGCGGTGCAGCAGCATGCCGACCAGCACCATCGGAAGCCCGGCCCACGGGTATCCCGACACGGCCAGCGCTGCGCCAATGCCGAGCAGCGGCAGCGAAATGCCGACGACGAACAGCCGGTGCCTGACGTAGCGCTGTGCGCGCCCGGGATTGACGATCAGGTCGAACCGGCCCGCAGGCACGCCGGCGCGAAATTCGTCGTGGGGCAGCAGCAAGGGCGGTGAATTGTTGGTGGCGTCTTCCGGGCTTGTGACCGGGCTGGGGCTGGAGGTTTTCATGTGGGAGAAAATGAGTGGCCCTGATGGCCGAAAAAATATCAGGAACGAGAGTGCGGACATCATGTTCCGGCAAAATCACTCTTGCAGAATTATTTTCGGAATCTGCTCGCAGTGCCTTCATCACTTTGGGTGCTGCTGATCGAAAACCCGCCATTGTGCAAGCATCCAAGGAACCCGCCATGTCCGCTGTCCTCCATCCCGTGCTGCCCCGCGTCGCACACCAAGACTCTCAAGCGCGCTTCGATCCCGCCACCCAGCCGCGCGAGTCGATTTACCAGCCGAAGCAAGCCGGGCTGATCTATCCCGTAACCCCGGTGTTTTCCAGCATTGCCGAGCAGCGCCAGCATTTGAAAGAGCGTCTCGTCGGTGCCTGCCGCGCGTTTGCGCTGCAGGGTTTCGATTACGGCATGGCTGGCCACCTGACAGTGCGCGACCCCGAGCATCCGCATCTGTACTGGACCAACCCGATGGCGGTGCATTTTTCGCAGGTCAAGGTGTCGAACCTGATCCTTGCAGACCACGCAGGGCAGGTTGTCGAAGGCCGGCATGCCATCAACCGGGCTGGCTTCGTGCTGCATGCGGCGGTTCATGAGCAGCACGCCGACATCGTTGCCATGTGCCACGCGCACACGGTGTACGGCGTGGCGTTCGCATCGCTCGGTAAAAAGCTCGAACCGATCACCCAGGATGCCTCAGCGTTTTTTGAAGACCATGTGGTGATCGGCGACGACGCGGGCCAAGTGTCGGTCGAGGTGGAGGCCGGCCACCGGATTTCCGACGCGTTTCGGGGCGTCAAGGCCGCCATTCATCAAAACCACGGTCTGATCACCGCCAGCCGCCACAGCATTGAAGCCGCCGCGTTCTGGTTCATCGCGCTGGAGCGTTGCTGCCAGCAGCAGTTGATGATCGATGCGACCGGCATCGCTCCGCGTCTGGTGCCGCCGGATCGCGCCCGCTACAGCCGCGAGCACGTCGGCAGCGAGTACATCGGCTGGCTGCATTTCCAGGCGATCTGGGACCAGCTCGTGGCGACGCAGCCGGACATGTTCGACTGATTGCATTTGCAGCCGTGAGCGCCGACGCGCAGGCCCGGATCGGACCTGTCTATGGGCTTTCCCTGCGCCCATGAGCTCACTGCATTTCTATCGCGACCTGCTTGAGCTGGCCTCGTTCGAGCAGGCCGTCGAGGCGACCGGGCACCGCGCCTGCGCCTGACCTGCCCTTGGGTAGGAAAACACTGTTCCCGTTCGCTGGCTTTGTTTTTAAACTGCGAGTGCGCGCTTCTCCTTGAGCCGGGCGCGCGTCGGTTTCAAACACGGCTTCAAATGAAAAAGAAAGAGATCACCATGCGACAGATCACCTCCGCCCTGGCCGTTTTTTTGCTGGCTGTTCCCCTGCTGGCCAGTGCGCAGTGGCGCCCGCCCACTGAAGCCCAGCGTTGCCCATCAAAGTGGGGCGCGGGTGACGAGCGTGGCTCGGGCAACCACATGAAGAACCCCGAAACGCTGCTGCGCGGCGCGCGTTTGATCAAGACCGGCGAGCTGATCGAGCTCGGCCATGTTCTTGGCCCTGGAATGCCGTTTTTTGGTCCGCGTTTATTGAACATGATCACCAAACGCACCTTCATGAACCCGGGTGCCAATGCACGGGGCAGCAATGAAGAGATCGTGACCGGCGAGATCGGTCAGGTTGGCACGCAATTCGACGGCTTTGCGCACCAGACGCACGGCGAGTTGCTCTACAACTGCTTCAAGCAAAGCGAGATCAGCACGCGATCGGGCTTTAACAAGCTCGGCATCGAAAAAGTCGGCATGCTGTTTGCGCGCGGCGTACTGCTCGACGTGGCGGGGTTCAAGGGCGTCGAGATGCTTGGAGACACCTACGAGATCACGGTGGCAGACCTTGAAGGCACGATGGCCAAACAGGGTGTCAAGATCAATCCGGGAGACGCCATCCTCATCAACACCGGCTGGAGCCGTCTCTACGGCAAAGACAACGCCCGCTATGTCAAATCAACCCCGGGCGTGGGCACTGCGGCGGCTGAATGGCTGGTCAAGCAAGACCCGCTGCTGGTCGGCTCCGACAATTGGCCGGTCGAGGTATCGCCGAATCCGGACAAGGATTTGAGCTTGCCGGTACACCAGATTTTTCTGGTTGTGGCCGGTGTACACCTGCTTGAGAACATGAAGCTCGATGAACTCGTAGCGAAAAAAGCCTATGAGTTCGCGTTCACGATGCAGCCGCTCAAGCTGCAGGGCGCGTCAGGCTCAACGGTTGCGCCTGCGGCGATTCGCTGAGGCGGGTTTCTTTCGGCGCCACTCCTTCCCCTTTCGGGGCTGAGACCCGCGGCTCCAGGGCCGCTTGCGCGGCGCTGGACGGGGCGAAGAGTCGCGTGCCACTGGCACCGACCCCCAGGTTGGGATGGGGGCCAGTGCGGGGCTGCTGCTGTTTGCTGAAACCCGTTGGCACCGCAACCCAATCCCGGGCAAGGCGGAAGTGCCTGCAACCTCATCAAAAATTGATCAACGTATCGAGCTGCGCCTGCATCATGCCGCGCTGGTAGGCGAAATTGCTGCGGAAATTGTTGGCGATGTCGGCGGCGAGGGCATCGACTTCGGTGGCGCGGGCGCTGGCGTCGCTTGCAGTGCGGCCGGTGTCT
>JANOOO010000158.1:0-1606 GCA_031421375.1 Polaromonas sp. | reverse complement strand
CAACCCGGCCATGCCTGCGACCAGCGTCAAGGATTTGCTGGCCCAGGCCAAGGCCAAACCCGGCAAGTTCAACTACGCCTCGTCGGGCAACGGCACGCCGTATCACATGGCGGGCGAGTTGTTCAAGGCTATGGCCGGGGTGTCGCTGGTACACATCCCGTATCGCGGCAGCTCGGGTGCGCGCACCGACGTGATCGGCGGCCAGGTCGATGTAATGTTCGACGCCATCACCACCATGACCGAGCAGGTGCGGGGCGGCAAGGTCAAGGCGCTGGCGACGACGGGCAAGCAGCGCTCCGAGGTCATGCCCGACGTGCCCACCATGAACGAAGCTGGCGTGCCGGGCTACGAGGCCACCATCTGGCTCGGCGTGATGGCCCCGCGCGGCACGCCGAAGGATGTCGTTGACAAGCTCAACGCAGCCATCTCGAAAATCGTCGGCCAGGCTGAAGTCAAACAGGCCTGGAGCAAGCAGGGTGCGGTGACTATGGTGATGACGCCCGACGCTTTCGACAAGTACGCACGCGACGACATCGCCAAGTGGGAGCGCGTAATCCGCACGGCCAACATCAAAGTCGATTAAAAACATGAAGACTCTGCATCTACTCAGCGGTGGCGCGGCCCAGGGCCTGGTCGCGCAGCTCGAAGACGTTTTTGAAGCGCAGCAGCAGTGCGCGATTGACGCCAGCTTCGGCGCAGTCGGCATGATGCAGGGCAACCTGCTGGCGGGCTCGCCGTGCGATGTGGTGATTTTGACCGGCGCGCTGGTCGATCAGCTCACCGCCAGCGGCCACCTCGTGGCGGGCAGCAGTCGGGCAATCGGGGCCGTCAAAACCGGCATGGCCGTCAAGACAGGCACGCCGCTGCCGCGCGTGGGCACGCCGGCCGAGCTAAAGGCCGCGTTGAAATCGGCCACCGGCATTTACTTTCCCGATCCGGTCAAGGCCACGGCGGGCATTCACTTTTTCGGCGTGCTCAAGCAACTCGAACTCGACGAAGCACTCGCCGACCGCCTGCGCCCGTTTCCGAATGGCGCGGCGGCGATGCAGGCGCTGGCTGAGGATGACGGGCCGGGTGCCATCGGCTGCACGCAGGTCACTGAAATTATTTACACCGACGGCGTGACGCTGGTGGCCGCGCTGCCCCAAGAGTTCGAGCTGGCCACCACCTACACCGCCGCCATTTGCACCGGCGCACGCGAGCCCGATGCAGCCCGTGCCCTGATTGCCGAGCTCGTCGGCCCCAAGGCCGCTGCGATGCGTGGCGCCTGCGGCTTCGAGCCGGTCTAAAGCGTGTCGCGGGCGGCAACCGGCGGCGTGTCAGAATTCACGGCTTTGCGCGAACCGGTTCCGGGCACGGCGGTTCTCAGGCAGAGCCATCCCTGACGGGTCGCGAATTCATTCTTGCCCTGGCTACGCCGGTGGCAACGCGCTGCGACTTCATGACGAACACGACTGCTTCCAAAGCCTGCGGGCTCGACTTCGGCACTTCAAATTCAACCGTCGGCTGGCACCGGCCCGCCCAAGGCGCGCTGCTGACGCTGGAAGACGACAAACCCACGCTGCCGTCGGCGGTGTTCTTCCACGTCGATGACCTGCACGCCAGC
>JANOOO010000157.1:0-33828 GCA_031421375.1 Polaromonas sp. | reverse complement strand
TCCCTAGCGTGGATTCTCGAAAAAAATGTAGTTCGAGCCGTAATCGCTGATCTCGAAGTACACCTTCTTCTCGCTTGGGTCGGCGATGAAATTGAGGTTTTCGTCGAGCACGCCGTAGCCGAACCGATAGGGCCGGGGCTTGCCGTCGTCGGTGCCGAGCGCGGTGCTGATCTTGTCGATTTTCAGGAAGCGCCGGACCAGCTTTTCACCCGCGTAAAACTCCAGCACGCCGTTGGTGCCGGTCCAGTTCTGGATGTCGCGGTTGAACTTGTTTTGTTGCTCCTGGGTGCAGGAAGCCAAGGTAATCAGGGCGCAAGCAGCTATAAAAACAGTAGCGAGTCGAGAGATCGGTTTCATGGCTTGACTTCTCTAAAAAGTGATTTCAGGCGCGGCGCTGACGCAGCGCCTCATACAGGCAGACACCGCTGGCGACCGAGACGTTCAGGCTTTCGACCGCGCCCTGCATCGGGATGGACACCAGCGCATCGCAGGTTTTGCGTGTGAGCTGGCGCATGCCCTCCCCTTCCGCGCCCAGAACCAGCGCCACCGGGCCTTTCAAGTCCACGTCGTAGATGGTCTTTGGCGCGTCATCGGCGGTGCCAATGCACAAGATGCTGCGCTCTTTCAGCTCACCCAGGGTGCGCGCGAGGTTGGTCACCATGAAGTAGGGCATGGTTTCGGCCGCACCACTGGCGACCTTGGCCACGGTGGCGTTGATGCCGGCGGCGTGGTCTTTGGGGGCGATCACCGCATGCGCGCCGGCCCCGTCGGCGACGCGCAGGCAGGCCCCCAGGTTGTGCGGGTCGGTCACGCTGTCGAGCACCAGCAGCAACGGCTGCGCGACACCGGCAGCTTCGAGTTGTTCGAGCAACTCGTCGAGCGAACGCACCTGTGCGATGGCATTGACGCGCGCCACCACGCCCTGATGGCCGTGGCTGCCGCACATTTTGGCGAGCCGCACGCCGTCGGACTCAATCAGCCGCGCGCCAAACTCGGTCGCGCGCTGTAAAAACTGCCGCATACGGGCGTCGCGGCGGCTGGCCTCGAAGTAAATTTCAATGACCGATTGCGGTGCGGTTTTCAGGCGAACGCCGACGGCATGAAAGCCGAACAAGACTTGGGAAGAGGACATGGCGCAATTATCCGCGCCCGTCAGTTGCTATTATTTCAGTAGCTGCCTGCGCCCGTCTGTATTGGTCTAGAGGCTTAATTTATCTCCATCCGCGCGATTTTCCCGGCCTCAATGGTGATGCGCCGCTGGCAGCGGCTGGCAATCGCCGGGTCGTGCGTGACGAGCACCAGCGTGGTGCCGAGTTCGGCGTTGAGCTCAAACATCAGCTTCATCACCGTGGCACCGGTCGCAAAGTCGAGGCTGCCGGTCGGCTCGTCGGCCAGCAGCACGGCAGGCTTCACGACGAAGGCCCGCGCCAGCGCCACGCGCTGCTGCTCGCCGCCCGACAGCACCTTGGGGTAGTGGCCGAGCCGCTCACCCAGGCCGACGCGCTTGAGCATCTCGGTGGCTTGCGCGCGTGCGCCCTTCACGCCGCCGAGTTCGAGCGGCAGCATGACGTTCTCCAGCGCGCTCAGGTTGCCCATCAACTGAAAACTCTGAAACACGAAGCCGACTTTTTGTGCGCGCAGCGCGGCGCGCTGGTCTTCACTGATTGCGAAAATATCCTGACCAGCGAGCCTGACCGTGCCGCGCGTCGGCGTGTCAAGGCCCGCAATGATAGCCAGCAGCGTGCTTTTGCCAGAACCCGACGCACCCACGATGGCGGCGGTTTCGCGGGGAGCCAGCGAAAAATTAATATCCTGCAAAATCGTCAATGTGCCAGTCGAGTCCATGACTGTCTTGAAAACATGCTCAACGCAAACAATTGGGGTTCTGGCAGATACCAACGCCGTGTCGTCTTCTTTTTCAGCCTCGCCAACCCCCGAACCCGCAGGATTAAACATGTCAATTTTCATGCGCCTCTTTCAAGATTTTGATAACGCCTCTCGCGGCGCCCATCGCGCCTTCACAGCGCTTCCCGACTTTATCAAGTCGTCTCTTTCTGCCAGTGGAGCGTGGGTAAAGCCGTGTAGCGTGCTGTTGCTTGCGGCATTTCTGGGATCGACCGCCTGGGGGCAAAGCAGGTCCGGCCCGATTCTGGTGGTCGGTGACTCGCTCAGCGCTGAATACGGTCTGCGGCGCGGCACCGGCTGGGTGCCGTTGCTCGAAAAACAGCTGGCAAGCGAAAACAAAACAGCGAAGGTCATCAACGCCAGCATCAGCGGCGACACCACCTCGGGCGGGCGCTCGCGTCTGGCCCCTCTGCTGGCGCAGCACAAGCCCGGCACGGTGGTGATTGAGCTGGGTGGCAACGACGCACTGCGCGGCCTGCCGCTGGACATGACCGAGCAGAACCTGCTGGCGATGACCCAGGCAGCGAAGAAGGCCGGCGCACGCGTGCTGCTGCTCGGCATGCAGGTGCCGCCCAATTACGGCGGCGCGTATGGCGCCACCTTCACGGGGCTGTTCGCCCGCGTGGCCAAGGCCGAGAACGTGCCGCTGGTGCCGTTTTTCCTCAAAGGCGTGGCCGATGTGAACGACGCCGCCGCGTTGTTCCAGTCAGACCGCATCCATCCCAATGAGGAAGCGCAAGCGACGATGCTGGCCAACGTTTGGCCTGAACTCAAAAAGCTGATCCAGTGAGCATTGAACGAATTTCCGCCGAAGAAACGCTCGCGAAGCTGGCGCAGTTCTCAAGCGTGATCGACGCCCGCAGCGAAGGCGAATTCGCGCTTGACCACCTGCCCGGCGCAGTCAACTGGCCCAGCCTGCACGACGACGAACGCCAATTGGTGGGCACCGAGTACAAGCAAATCAGCGCCTTCGACGCCAAGAAACGGGGCGCGGCGCTGGTCGCCAAAAACATCGCTGCGCACCTGGAGCGCGAGGTCATCGACAAACCGCGCGACTGGCAGCCGCTGATTTATTGCTGGCGCGGCGGCAAACGCAGCGGCGCACTGGCGCTGATCCTTGACCAGATCGGCTTCAAGGTGACGCTGGTCGAGGGCGGCTACAAGGCGTTTCGTGCCGCTTTGGTGGCCGACTTGCCGGCGCTGGCGGCGCGCTTTGACTTCCGCGTGATTTGCGGCACCACCGGCTCAGGCAAAACGCGGCTGTTGCAGGCGCTGGCTGGCGCGGGCGCGCAGACGCTGGACCTTGAAGCGCTGGCCCAGCACCGCAGCTCGGTGCTCGGGCTGCTGCCGGGCGTGGCGCAGCCAAGTCAGAAAACCTTTGACACCCGCATCTGGACGGCGCTGCGCGGCTTCGATGTTTCGCGACCGGTGTACATCGAAAGCGAAAGTAAAAAAGTCGGCAACGTCGCGATACCCGAGGGCCTGGTCGCCGGAATGCGCGCCAGCCCCTGCCTGCAACTGGACTTGCCCGACGATGAGCGTGTGCAATTGCTGATGGAAGATTACGACTTCTTCGTGCGCGACATTGAGTTTTTCTGCGAACGACTGAGTGCGCTGACTGAGGCGCGCGGCAAAGAAACCGTTCAAAGCTGGCAGACGCGTGCGCGTGCTGGCGAGCTTGCGCAGGTCGTGCGCGAATTGTTGGTTGAGCACTATGACCCGGTGTATTTGCAGTCGATGCGGCGCAACTTCACGCAGTACGCGAGCGCAGTCGTGGTCGCGCCGCGAGATCGCAGTGTGCCGGCGATGCAGGCGCTGGCGCGGGAGATGGTGCAGGAAATGGAGCGGGTTAAAGACCAGCTCGGGCTCGCCGGAAAAGATTCCGGGGCGGAGCAGGCAGCTGCGGCGGGGGTATGAGCGCCTGTGCCTTCAGGTTGAAGGCTAAATCGTCGGTGTCTGGCTGCCGGCTCCGGGGGTCGCGGTGCCGGGCGTATCAGGGGCTGCGGAGTCGTCTGCAAGCTCATTTGAATCGCTGTCATCGTCAGGCTTGCCTTCAGCCTTGCGCTTGAGTTTGTCTTCTTTTTTGCGCTTTTTGGCCAGCTCTTTTTGACGCTTTTCGTACGAGTAATTGGGAGTAGCCACAGCTTCGCTTTCAAAAATAAGTAGCTTCGACTGTACTGCATCGCCCGCAGCGATTCGTCATCAAACAGCCGGGCGAGCGCGGTGCCAGTAGCGGCGCGTCGCTGCGGAAATATCAAGACCGGCCGAAGGCCGCGCTCAGGGCTTGCTCGAGGTCTGCCTGCAGGTCGGCGGCCGACTCAAGACCGACTGAAAACCGCACCAGCCCGCCTTGATGCGGCCAGCCCTTGCTGCGCACTGCGGCGATGTTGTAGGGCGCGCATAGGCTGACAGGCCCGGCCCAGCTATAGCCGAGTTTGAACAGCTTCAGGGCGTCGCAAAAATGATCAATCTGCGCCTGCGTGAAATGAGGCTGAAACACCGCACTGAACAGACAGGCCGCGCCCGAGCAATCGCGCTGCCAGACGGCGTGGCCGGGCGAATCAGGCAGCGCCGGGTGTAACACCGCCACCACCTGCGGCTGAGCCTGCGACCAAGTTGCCAGCGCGCGCGTGGCGGCGTCTTGAGCGGCATAACGCAGCGCGATGCTGCTCAAGCTGCGCAAAATCAGCTCGCAATCGTTGCCGCTGACGCCCATTCCGCAGCGCTGGTGGCACATGTGAATCTGCTGGTGCAACGCCTCGTCTCGGGTCACGATGGAACCCATGAGAACGTCACCGCCGCCGCTCGGGTATTTGGTCAGCGCCTGGACCGAGACATCGGCCCCAAGCGAAAACGCGTTGAAAGCCAGGCCAGCGCCCCAAGTGTTGTCGAGGGCGCAAACGACGCCGTTCGGATGCGGGTCAGTCTGGCCTCTGACGACGGCCACGAGCGCGGGTAGGTCGGGAAACTCCAGCGTGATCGAGCCTGGCGCTTCTAGCCACACGAGCCGCGTTCGCGCACTGAGCTGGCGCGCCAGATCGGCCGGGTTCATCGCGTCATAAAAGCGGTGCGTGATGCCCCAGGCCGCCAGCTCGCCCTGCGCAAACGATTTGTTGGGGCCGTAGGCGTTGTCGGGCAGCAAGACCTCGTCGCCGGTCTTCAAAAATGCCATGCCAACCAGCACCACTGCCGCCAGCCCGCTCGGCACCAGCGTGCAGTGCTGGCCGCCTTCGAGCGTGGCGATACGCTGCTCCAGCGTGAATGTGGTGGGCGTGCCGTGCAGGCCGTAGGTGTAGCCGGTCTTGTGCTTCCAGTCGCGCTGGCGCAGCGCGGCGACGTTGGGAAAGATGACGGTGGAGGCCCGATAGACGCCGGGCTGGACCGACTGAAAGCCCACGGGTGGCGTGTAGGGGTGGTGAATCAGCTGCGTGGAGATATCGCTCATCGGGCCATGTTAACGGCTGGTCCGGCGAGCCGCAGAGCCCTCACCCCAGCCCTCTCCCGGAGGGAGAGGGAGCAAGACGGGGAATCTTCACTCCAGCCGGGGCCGCGGGACTGGCTTTGCCAGACCGCAGGCGCAGCGGCCCCCTCGGGGGGCAGGAAGCGACACGAAGTGCGCGACCGTGGGGGCTCTTAAACCCAGCAGGGGCCGTGGAACCGGCTTTGCCGGGCCACAGGCGCAGTGGCCCCCTCGGGGGCATAAGCGCTAACTTGCAAAAAGTCTGCTTCTTTTTCCCTTGCCCGCTGGCGGGAGAGGGTTAGGGTGAGGGTGGAAAAATTAAGCGCACACCGTTGAAAACGGAATCGGGGAGCCCTCACCCCTGCCCTCTCCCGGAGGGAGAGGGAGCAAGACGGGGAATCTTCAACCCAGCAGGGGCCGCGGGACTGGCTTTGCCAGACCGCAGGCGCAGCGGCCCCCTCGGGGGGCAGGGAGCGACACGCAGTGCGCGACCGTGGGGGCCACATCTCTGGGGCTATATCTTCCATTTTTCCATCAACTGCTCAGGCGTCATCGCGTCGTAGCCCTCGAAGGGCTGGTGAATCCACGGGTTGGTCGGTAGGATCTCGACCGAGTAGTCGGCCTGAAAAGTCGAGATGCCCTTGGTCCAGATCACTGCGCTGCGCAGCTCGGTGATGGAGGGATAGTTGCCGCGCAGCTGGGCGATGACGGCATTCAGAGTGTGGCCTGTGTCAGCCAGATCATCGACCAGCAAGACTTTGCCGGCGATCTCGCCCTTGGGCGTGGTGATGAAGCGGGCGATGTCGAGCTTGCCCTGCACCGTGCCGGAATCGGCGCGGTAGGAGCTGGTGGACATGATGGCCAGCGGCTTGTCAAAGATGCGCGAGAGGATGTCGCCTGGCCGCATGCCGCCGCGCGCCAGGCACAAGATGGTGTCGAAGGCCCAGCCCGATTGATGCACCTTGATGGCGAGCTTTTCGGTCAGGTTGTGATACTCGTCATAGCTGACGTATAGGTGCTTGCCGTCTTCTGTCAACATCCTGGTCGCTCCTGATTTGATAGCTGCTTGCGCCCGTACCGACTGGATTACAGGTCGTATCGTCTTAAGAAAAAGGTGAGTTCAGACTGCGTAGGGGTTACGCAGCAAGATGGTGTGGTCGCGGTCGGGGCTGGTCGAAACCATGTCGATGGCAACTCCGGTTACGTCTTCGATGCGCTTCAAATAACGCTGCGCCTCGGGCGGAAGCATCGCGTGGTCAGTGACGCCAACGGTGCTCTGGCTCCAGCCCGGCAGGGTTTCGTAGATGGGCTTGCAGCGCGCGATTTCTTCGGCTGCCATCGGCAAAATATCGATGACCTCGCCGTCGAGCTCGTAGCCGGTGCAAAGTTTAAGTTCGCTCAAGCCGTCGAGCACGTCGAGCTTGGTAATGCACAGCCCATTCAAGCCGTTGACCTGCGCCGAGCGCTTGAGCAGCGCCGCATCGAACCAGCCGCAGCGGCGAAAGCGCCCAGTGACCACGCCACGCTCTGCCCCGACGGTGGACAGGTGATGGCCCACGGTGCCGGGGGTTTCCCAATCGAGCTCGGTCGGAAAGGGCCCGCCACCGACGCGCGTGCAATACGCCTTGGTGATGCCCAATACGTAATGCAGCATGCCGGGCCCCACGCCAGAGCCAGCCGCCGCGTTGCCAGCCACGCAGTTGCTCGACGTGACATAAGGATAGGTGCCGTGGTCGATGTCGAGCAAGGTGCCCTGCGCGCCTTCAAACAACAAATTGGCACCGGCCTTGTTGGCGTCGTTGAGTTCGCGCGACACGTCGGCCATCATTGGCCTGAGCTGTTTCGCGTCTGCCATGGCACGCTCGAAAACGCTGTCAAAATCAATCGCGGGCGCATGCAGGAAGGTCGTCAGGATGTGGTTGTGCAGCTTCAGCAGCAGCCTTAATTTGGCGGCAAACCGCTCAGGGTATTTGAGGTCTTGCACGCGCAGCGCGCGGCGTGCAATTTTGTCTTCGTAGGCCGGCCCGATGCCCTTGCCGGTGGTGCCGATCTTCTCGCTGCCGGTGTCGGCCCGCGCTGCCTCGCGTGCCACATCGAGCGCTGCGTGAAAAGGCAAAATAAGTGGACAGGCTTCGCTCACACGCAGGCGCGATCGAACCTCAACCCCGACCGCTTCAAGCCGCTCGATTTCCTTGAACAACTGCTCGGTTGAGAGCACCACACCGTTGCCGATGTAGCACTTCACACCCGGTCGCATGATGCCACTCGGAATCAGGTTCAGCGCCGTTTTGACGCCATTGATAACCAACGTGTGGCCCGCGTTATGCCCGCCTTGAAAGCGCACCACGCCCTGCGCCATTTCGGTCAGCCAATCGACGAGCTTGCCCTTGCCTTCGTCGCCCCACTGGGTTCCCACCACCACCACATTGCGGCCCGCGGCTGCGTTTTGCTTGTTCGTCATCTCGGTTTCTCTTAAAAGAAGCGCGTTTTAGGGGCGCTGGACAATGAAAAATTGAAAATGGACAGTGGCGCAACAGGTCAGGAATCACGCGGTGCGTGTTCAGTGCCTGTGCCGCGCCAGCACGGAATACGCGACGGCTGCGCAGCCGATAGCCGCACGAAAGGCAAGGCTCATGGCAGTTTCTTGAGGAGGCGCACGATCCACTTGCCGCCCGATTCGACCAGCTCACGGTCGCAGTCGAATTCGCTGACTTCATGCTCATGCCCAGGCAGCACACAGGCCACCGTCTCGCCTTCGCTGCGTAGCCGGGCAATGGCCTGCTGCAGCCCGGCATGGCTTCCCATGCCTTGCGGCCACGGCGCACGAATGGCCGCCCGTAGCTGGAGCGGTGGCAGCACGGCGACCAGTTCTTTCAAATCCATGCTGAAGCCGACGGCTGGCCGATTGCGACCGAAGACTGCGCCGACTTCATCGTAGCGGCCGCCGCGGGCGAGCTCGGCACCGCGCCCGTAAATCGCAAAGCGCGTGCCGGTGTAGTAGGCATAACCGCGCAAATCGGCCAGGTCAAAGCTGACCGAAACACCATCAAGGTGGGACGCCAGCCATTTAAGTTTGTTGAGTGCTGCCTGCACGCCGGGCCGTGGCGGCAACACCTTTGCGGCTTCTATTAAAACCTTGTCGTCGCCGTAAAGCTGCAGCAGCGCCTTGAGGCCGTCAGTCGAAGTAGTTGGCAAGGTGTCACCCAAACTGGCCGTCAGGCTGGCCAGCTCGCTGGCGTCTTTGGCGGCCAGCGCCGCATGGATTCGGCTCAGATTTTTTACTGAGACGCGGACGTCGCCGAGCAGGGCGTTGACGATGCCGACATCGGCCATATCAACGCTCATCTGCTTGATGCCGACTGCACGCAAGCCGTCGAGCGCAAGCAACTGCGCTTCCAGATCGGCTTCAAGCCCGGCATGACCAAATATTTCAGCTCCAAACTGCAGCGGTTCGCGCGTGGCAAGGGGCCGGTCAGCACGGGTGTGTAGCACTGGCCCACAGTAGCAAAGCCGGACGACACCGCAGCGATTGAGCAGGTGCGCGTCAATGCGGGCAGCCTGCGGCGTCGTGTCAGCGCGCAGACCCAGCGTGCGGCCCGAGAGCTGATCGACCAGCTTGAATGTCTGCAAGTCAAGCGCCTCGCCGGTGCCAGTCAACAGCGATTCAAGGTGTTCAAGCAGCGGCGGCATGACCAGCTCGTAGCCGTAGCTGCGGGCGCTGTCGAGCATGAGCCGACGCAACTCTTCAATGTGCCGCGCCTCGGAGGGCAGGACATCGGCAATTTGATCAGGCAATTGCCAGGATGACGGCCAGGCGGGCATGGTGTGAAGTGAGGCGATGAAAGGCGTAATTTTACCGGCCCGACCTGGGGTTTTCCGGACCGTTTCAGCCGCGATGCCTGGATGAACCAAAATTAAAAATGGAGCGGACGCGGTTTTGGCAGCAGGCGGGCCTGGCGCGGCAGGCGCGCCTGGCGAATCCAGTCGGTAACGGTGTGCCTGCCTCTCAGCGAGCCCCGCGCCCACCCCAGCGACTTTTAACGCCTTGCAGCCGCCGCTGGTGCAGCCGGGGTGGCGTTGCCCGTGCCGCGCATGGCCTTAAAGAACTCTGACGAAGGGTCGAGCACCATCACGTCGCTGCGCTTGTTGAAGCTGGTCTTATAGGCGTCCAGGCTGCGGTAGAACTGCGCGAATTGCGCATCGCGGCCAAACGACTCGGCGTAAATACGCGCCGCTTCGGCATCGCCCTCGCCTTTGACCTTTTGCGCGTCTCGGTAAGCATTGGCAAGAATGATCTCGCGCTGGCGATCAGCGTCAGCGCGGATTTTTTCACTTTCGGCCGCACCGGTCGAACGCAGCTCGTTGGCTACGCGCTTGCGTTCGGCTTCCATCCGCCGATACACGGACTCGGTAATGGCCTCGGTGTAATCGACACGCGTGATACGCACGTCAAGCACGTCGATGCCCCAAGGGCTGGCTGCACCCTTGACCTGCTCAAGCACCTCGGACTTGACGGCGGCCATCAGCGATTCACGCTGGGTGGATAGCAGTTCCTTGACGGTTCGGCGGTTGATCTCCTGGTTGAACGCGTTGCGTACCACGCCGCTCAAACGGTTGGCTCCGGTAGCTTCATCGCGGCCAACGCTGCGGATGTACTGCGTCGGCTCGATGATGCGCCAGCGCACATACCAGTCAATCACGACAGGCTGCTTCTCGGCCGTCAGAACAGCGCCGGTGTCAGTGCTTTCGAGCGTCAACAGGCGCTTGTCGATGTAGGAGACGTTTTGAAATGGCGGCGGCAGCTTGACATGCAAGCCCGGCTCGGTAATGACTTCTTTAATCTGGCCCAAGGCATAAACCACGCCGAACTGGCGTTGATCGACGACGAAAAGCGTCGAGCTGAGCAAGGCCAGCAGCACCAGGACCGTTGAAACGATAAATCCGACTCTGTTCACTTTTTTTCCTTAGCGGGTTTCGCGTTCACGGGTGCGGGAGGAGTCGCGGACGCGGGGGTCCAGTGGCGCGCCAGTAGTCACAGGCGGCGAGGAAGGCGCTGGGGCAGCTCCTGCGCCTGGCGTCAATGACGCGTCGGTCGATGTGCCCTGCCCGGTCATTTGCATGATGCGGTCTAACGGCAGGTACAGCAAATTTGAGCCCTGACGCGACTCGACCAACACCTTGGATACGCTCGAATAAACCTGCTGCATCGCATCAAGATACAGCCGGTCGCGGGTGACTTGCGGCGCTTTTTGATATTCAGCCAGGACGGACCGAAAGCGCTGCGAATCACCGTCAGATTGAGCGACGATCCGGGCCTTGTAGCCAGCCGCTTCTTCCTTCAGCCGTGAGGCGGCACCAGCTGCGCGCGGAATCACGTCGTTCGCGTAAGCCTGGCCTTCGTTTTTGGCACGTTCGCGTTCCTGCGCAGCCTTGTTGACATCGTCAAAGGCAGCCTGCACCTGGTCGGGCGCACGCACGCCGCCCTGCTGCATGTTGATGGCGACGATCTCGACGCCGATCTTGTAGCGGTCCAAAATGGTTTGCGAAAGTTGCCGCACGCGTGGCGCGATCTGCTCACGGTCTTCACCGAGCGCGGTGTTCAAAGTCATCTTGCCTACGACTTCGCGCACCGCAGTTTCAGCGGCCTGCACCACGGCATCAATGGGGCTCTTGGTTTCAAACAGAAAAGCGCGGGCATCGCTTAGCCGGTATTGCACCGAGAACTTCACATCAATGATGTTTTCGTCTTCAGTGAGCATCGCCGAATCACGAAGGCCAGTGGCTTTGATGATGGTGTCGCGGCCCACATCGACCGAGCGAATCTGGGTCACCACGACCAGCTCATGGCGCTGAATGGGAAACGGCAGCCGCCAGTTGAATCCGGCACCGACGGTGGCGTTGTAGCGGCCAAATTGGGTAATGACCGCCTGCTGACCCTCTTGAACGATAAAGAAACCGGTGCCAAGCCAGATTAGCACCGCAACAACGGCGATAAGGCCGGCACCAATCCCCGCGCTTTTCATGTCTGGCTGAAAACCGCCGCCGTTACCACTGCCATTCCCACCGCTGTTTCCATTGTTGCCACCAAAGCCACCGCGTTTGGCACCTGGCTTGCCGCCGCCAAACAGGTTTCCAAGCTTGCGGTTGAGATCGCGCCAGAGCTCGTCAAGATCAGGCGGGCCCTGATTAGGACCTTTTCCCTGCGACCCTTGTGGGCGCGTCGGGCGAGCCGGTGGTCTTTCAGGCGGCGGTTCATCGCCCTTGCCTTCTTCGGGAGACGGCTTGCCTTCGTCACGGCCCCATCGCGGGTCATTGAGATTGAACATACCCAAGGCGCGCCGCTTCAGGGCATCTAAAGACGAGAACGTCGCCGGGACGGAATTCAGTTTCATTAGTCAAACTCACTTTGTTTCAAAAAACACCGCTATTGTGCCTAAGCCCGTCTTGCCCATTCAGGTCAAAACTAGATCGGCTGGCCGATTTCTTCGGTCAGCTGCGTTGCAGCTTGCTCGGCAAGAAGGCGGCGCAACTCTGGCAAGCCGTCGCCACTCAACGCGCTGACAAAAACGCGCTCGACAGCACGGGTCACTTCATCAAACGGCTCTTTCAGCGCGAACACGTCACGTAGCTGCAGCGGCCAGTTGTGTTTTTCAATAGCATCGAGTTTGTTAAATACCAAAACCTGGGGAACCGTACCCGCACCGATTTCGCCCAACACACGCTGAACCTGTTCGATCTGCTCAAAATAATCGGGGCTTGATGCATCGACCACATGCAGCAGCAAGTCGGCGTCGGCAGCCTCTTCCAGGGTTGCTGCAAATGCGTCTATCAGACCGTGCGGCAGGTCGCGAATGAATCCGACAGTGTCGGACAACGATGCGAGCGCCGCCCCTTCGCCCAGATAAAGCTGCCTGGTAGTGGTGTCCAGCGTGGCAAAAAGCTGATCGGCGGCATAGGCGCGCGCCTTGACGAGCGCATTGAACAGCGTCGATTTACCCGCGTTGGTGTAGCCAACCAGCGAGATGGAAAACGACTGGCGGCGCCCTCGCTGTTTGCGCTGGGTTAAACGCTGTTTTTTGACCCGGGACAGGCGCTCTTTGGTGCGCTTGATTGCCTCACCAATCATGCGTTTGTCGAGCTCAATTTGCTTTTCACCCGGCCCGCCACGCACGCCCGCCCCGCCGGTCTGACGCTCCAGGTGTGACCAGCGGCGCACCAGCCGGGTTGAGACGTATTGAAGCCGGGCCAACTCGACTTGCAACTTGCCCTCGTGGCTGCGCGCGCGTTGCGCGAATATCTCAAGTATGAGCATGGTCCGGTCATTGACCGGCATCTCAAGATAGCGCTCGAGGTTGCGCTGCTGCGCGGGGCTTAGAGACTGATCGAACAAGACTTCGGACGCGCCAGTTTCCAGCGCAAGAAGCTTGATCTCATCAGCTTTGCCCTTGCCAATGAACAACGCGGCATCGGGAGCCTTGCGATTGCATGAAACACGCGCAACTGGCCTGAGCCCGGCCGCCTCGGCGAGCAAACCCAGCTCCAGGAGGCCAGCGTCAAAATTGGGCAGACCCAAGTTCACACCGACCAGCAACGCGGTCGGTGACGCCCCGTTCGGGCCACCAGCGGACGTCAGCTGGATGCGCTTTCTTCGTTGTCGTTGGCAGAGAAGTTCACGGCGCGGCCCGGAACGATGGTGGAGATTGCGTGCTTGTAAACCATCTGGGTGACGGTATTTCGCAAGAGAACCACGTATTGATCGAAAGACTCGATCTGACCCTGCAATTTGATCCCGTTGACCAGGTAAATTGACACCGGAACATGTTCGCGGCGCAGGGTGTTGAGGAAAGGGTCCTGCAAGAGCTGACCTTTGTTATTGCTCACGATATTTTCCGTGTTCAAGAGTTGAGGAGCCTTGAAGTTAACACAAGGTAACGGCTGGTTTTGTAGGCTCACGCCTAATCTTTTTCAGTGAAGGGGTTTTGCGAGCTTTTCATCTGGATTCGCATCGGTGTGCCGACGAGATCGAATTCTTTTCTAAAGCGCCCTTCGAGGTAGCGCTTGTACGACTCGGTCACATGATCGAGCGAATTTCCGTGAACGATGATGATCGGCGGATTCATGCCGCCCTGGTGGGCGTAGCGCAATTTCGGGCGGAACATGCCGGAGCGCTGCGGTTGCTGGAACTGCACCGCTTCGAGCAGCAGGCGGGTCAGCACTGGCGTGGACATCTTCCGATTGGCCGAGGCATGCGCCTGCGCGATGGACTTCCAGACTGGCCCCAGACCCTGGCGCTTGATGGCCGAGATGTGGTGAATCGCGGCGAACTTCAAGAAAGCCAGGCGGGTTTCAATGGAACGTTCGAGTTGTTCGCGCTGATATGAGTCCACCGCATCCCACTTGTTGACGGCCAGCACCACGGCCCGGCCGCTTTCAAGAATGTAGCCCGCGATATGTGCGTCCTGGTCGGTGACGCCTTGTGTCGCGTCGAGCAGCAAGAGCACGACGTTTGAATTTTCAATCGCCTGCAGCGTCTTGACGACGGAGAACTTCTCGATGGCTTCAAAAACCTTGCCTTTGCGGCGCAGGCCGGCGGTGTCAATCAGCTCGAACTTTTGCCCGGCGCGCTCAAACGGCACAGAGATGGCGTCGCGCGTGGTGCCAGGCAAGTCAAAGGCAACCAGGCGCTCCTCGCCGAGCCAGGTGTTGATCAGCGTCGATTTGCCGACATTCGGTCTGCCCGCGACAGCCAGCTTGATGACTGAGGCGTCGGGCTCTTCTGTAATGTCATCGTCGTCAGGGAGGTTGAGCCGCGCAAAAGCCATCTCAACCAGCGAGCGGATGCCCTGCCCGTGCGCCGCGGAAACCGGCAATACCTCGCCGAGCCCCAGTTCAAAAAATTCTGCCAGCTGCACGCCTTCAGTCATGCCTTCGGCTTTATTGGCGGCCAGCACGCAGGGCTTGCCGAGCTTGCGCAAATACACGGCAATGTCGTGGTCCTGCGCACTGACGCCGGCTCGGCCATCCACCACGAAGACCACGACGTCGGCTTCGGCCACCGCTTGCCGGGTCTGCTTGGCCATTTCTTTGTAAATGCCCGTGACGGCGTCGGGCTCAAAGCCGCCGGTATCAATGACGATGTAGGCGTGGCTGCCGAGTGAGCCGTTGCCGTAATGGCGATCTCGGGTCAAGCCAGCGAAATCGGCAACGATCGCGTCGCGTGTTTTCGTCAAGCGGTTGAAAAGGGTCGATTTACCGACGTTGGGTCGGCCGACCAGGGCAATTACGGGTTTCATCAATCAATCTTCGGCCTCTGAGGCTCATTGCTCATTCAGGCTGAAAGCCATAAACATTACCGTTGCGTGTAGCGACAACGAGCGTGTTGCCTGCAAGCACCGGCGTGGCCGCGATGGCAGAGCCGTCGGTAGTCAGGCGGTTGAGCAGCGAACCATCTTCGCGGGAGAGCAGATGAATGAAGCCGGCCCTATCGCCAATAACCAGCGAGCGTCCAGCCAACAGCGGTGCAGTGAGGCTGCGATAGCGCAAACGGTCGGTCGTCCAAGCGCGTTCGCCGTCGGAGCGTCGCCAGGTCACCACGGTGCCGTCTGACTCGGTGCCGAACAGCATGCGGTCATCTCCGGTCAAGCCCTCGACGCCACCTGCCGGCTTGGTCCAGAGCAGACTGCCGCGCGCGGCGTTAACGCAGCCGATGCTGGCCTGGTAGGCGCGTGCACAAACTGTCTCGCCATTACGGCTGACCGGCCCAACAAGATCGACCAGACGTTCAACGTCATTGATGCCCCGCGGCGATGCGAGCGCGAAGTCCCAGCGCACGCTGCCGTTGGTGGGGTTCAAACCGGCCATGCGCCCGGACAGACCGACGACCAGCGTGTCACCGACAGACAGCATGACGCCCGATTGCCGCAACACCAGCGGCTCGGCAGGCCGTTGCTGAGTCCACAGCCGCGCACCAGACTGACCATCAAAAGCACTGACCGAGCGGTCTGCGGCCAGCACAAACACACGGCCACCAGCAACAAAGGGTGAGGTGAATGCCTGGGCATTGAGCTTGTGCCGCCAGATTTCGCGTCCGTCCTGAACCGCGAGTACCTCGTTCTCACGCGTGACGACTGCGGTGAGTTTGCCGTCATTACCCGCGCCTGCCGCAAGGGGCGTGTTCAACGCAAGCCGCCAGATGTCGCGCCCGGTCTGGGCATCAAGCAGCGCAAGCACGCCCTCACCGCTGGCGACCGCCACCGTTCCGGCCGCAACAGTGGTCTGCAGTGGAAAATTGACGGACCCGATGCGGGTCGTCCAGGTCTGTCGCGCAGCCACCAGCGCTGTCACGGGCTGCAGTTCAGCCGGTTTGGGCTTGACCGCACCGCCGAAGCAGCCGCTCATAGTCGCTATTAAAATAATAGCTGCCTGCGCCCGCCACAGTTTCCAAAGCAACCCATTCTTCTTAAATTTCATCTAGTTTTTACCGGATGTGGTGGCGGCTGAACGGGCCTCGGTCAGATCGACGCCCAGCGCATTGAGTTTGATCTCGACCAGGCGACGGTACTCAAAACTCTCATTGAAGCCTTTGTAGGCTTTTTCGTATTCGGCCTTGGCTTCGGCCTTTTTGCCTTGCGCCATCAAAACGTCGCCACGCCGGTCATTGGCCAGCGCCACAAAATCTTTGGGAAATGAGCCGGCAAGCTGCTTGATGGCGTCGTCGTAGGCTTTTTTCTCAGTGAGCAGACCGGCCAGGCGCAGTCGCGCCATCGCGCCGTAGCCGTCGTCCGGGGACTTCGCCACGACGGCTGTCATCGCGGCTATCGCTGCATCAGTGTTGCCTTTGTCGTGATAACTTTTGGCGGCAACAAACCCGGCTTGCCTGGCCTGATAGGTGCCGCTGAAGCGCTCGTTCATGTCGGCCAGCGCTCGATCAATGCGGGCGCTGTCGCCAGACTGAATCGCCCGCTCGACTTCGTCGTACATCATGGACGCTTGCGTCGCTTTGCCGGTTTGCCAGTATTGGTATCCGAACCAGCCAGCCAGAGCGACGGCTACAGCGAGCAAAGCGCCGGTGATTGCGTTGCCATAACTTTTCCAGAAATGCTTGAGTTCGTCGAGTTGTTCCTGCTCTTCGAGGTCGAGATGTTTTGCCATAAAAATTGAGTTTTCGCCAATGAAAGGCGCGTGATGATTTGCCGCAATTGTAGAGGGCCGAGGTGCGGGCTCAGGCTTTCAGCAGCGCACCCCAGCCGGCCACGTCAGCCAGCGCTCTAGCCGTTTGCTGCACCGAGGCAGCCGGGTCCGGCGTCCGCAGCGGTTTGACCGACACCTCGCCGCGAGCGAGTTCATCGGCACCAAACACCAGCGCATAACGGGCACCACTGGCGTCCGCACGCTTGAACTGCGACTTCATGCTGCCCGTTGAATCGAGCCCCGCTCCGGCATGCATCTGCACGCTCACCCCCTGACTGCGCAGGGCCTGCAAGGTCCGCAGAACTACCGGAAAAGCCGCCGCTTCGCCAACGATGGCATACGCGTCAGGTGCCAGCGACGCCGGCGCCTGACCCTGCTCGGCAAGCAATTCGAGCACGCGCTCAACGCCCATAGCCCAGCCCACCGCCGGGGCAGGTTTGCCGCCACTTTGCTCAATCAGGTAGTCGTAACGCCCGCCAGCACAGATCGTGCCCTGCGCGCCGAGCCGGTCGGTGATGAACTCAAACACAGTCAGGTTGTAGTAGTCGAGTCCGCGCACCAGACGCGGGTTCAGCGTCCAGGCAACGCCATTGGCGTCGAGGATGGCTTTGAGCGCGTCGAAATGGGCCAGCGACTGCGGCCCGAGGAAGTCGATCAGCTGCGGGGCACTGACGACAACAGAGTGCATCGCCGGATTTTTGCTATCGAGAATGCGAAGGGGGTTGCTGTGCAAACGCCTGCAAGCGTCTTCATCGAGCACGTCGGCATGCCGCTCGAAATGGGCGATCAGCTCGGCACGGTGGCGGGCGCGTTCGTCGGGTTGACCCAGGCTGTTGATCTCCAGCCGCCAATCGGTCAGGCCGAGCTCTTGCCACAATGCGGCCGCAAGCAAAATCACCTCGGCATCGACTTCGGCGCCGGCAAAGCCCAGCGCCTCGGCACCGACCTGATGGAACTGCCGATAACGCCCGCGCTGGGGGCGCTCGCGGCGAAACATGGGGCCCATGTAAAACAGCCGTTTACCGCCGTCATAGA
Organism: Polaromonas sp.; assembly: GCA_031421375.1. Taxonomy (GTDB): domain Bacteria; phylum Pseudomonadota; class Gammaproteobacteria; order Burkholderiales; family Burkholderiaceae_C; genus Polaromonas. The sequence goes on along the minus strand of JANOOO010000157.1, from coordinate 16,238 downwards.
GCAGGTTGTGCTCAGTCACCGCGCGCACGACGCTTGCAGTGTTCTCGGGCCGCATGCTCAGGTTGTCAGCTGCGCCCTGCTTGTCAGCGCGGTCGTCAAACGAATACATTTCCTTTTCAACGATGTCGGTGACTTCGCCAATGCCTCGCACGAACAGTCGGGTGTGTTCGAGGATGGGCGTGCGGATGTTGCGGTAGGCAAAACGTGCCATCAGCAGTTGCACCTTGCCCTCAAGCGATTCCCAGCGCGCCGATTCGGGCGGCAGAATGTCGTTCATGCCTTTAACGGCAGCCAGTTTTTCGGCTTTCGCCATAGCGCTCTTTCCTGCCGGCGCGGCAGTTGCTTGTTGTGTCATGGACAGTTCAAACCGACTCGGCGACGCGCTGCGTACCAAAGCGGTTTTCAATGTAGTTTTCGACGAGAGACTGGAATTCCTGCGCAATATTCGCCCCGCGCAAGGTCAGCTTCTTCTCGCCATCGATAAATACGGGCGCTGCAGGCGCTTCGCCAGAGCCCGGCAAGCTGATGCCGATGTCGGCGTGCTTGCTTTCACCCGGGCCGTTGACGATGCAGCCCATGACCGCGACACGTAAAGCCTCGACACCGGGATATTGTTTGCGCCAAACGGGCATCTGGGCACGCAGAAAGTCGTCGATCTGCTTGGCGAGCACCTGGAACGTGGTGCTGGTGGTGCGGCCGCAGCCCGGGCAAGCTGTGACGCTCGGAACAAAACTGCGCAAGCCCAGCGCCTGAAGCAGTTCGGTGGCGATCAGCACCTCTTGGGTTCGCGCTTCACCCGGCTGCGGCGTCAGCGAAACGCGAATCGTGTCGCCAATGCCCTCTTGTAGCAAGATCGCCAGCGCCGTCGCCGAGGCGACTGTTCCCTTGGTGCCCATACCCGCTTCAGTCAGACCCAAATGAAGCGCGTGGTCGCTGCGTTTAGCCAGCTCTCGGTACACCGAAATCAAGTCCTGCACCCCGCTGACCTTGCACGACAAAATGAGCTGGTCGCGCCGCATGCCCATCTCGACAGCGCGCCGCGCCGACTCGGTTGCCGACGTGATGAGCGCTTCGTACATGACTTGGCGCGCATCCCAGGGCTCGCTTCGGGCATTGTTTTCGTCCATAAACTGCGCGAGCAGTTCCTGGTCCAGGCTTCCCCAATTCACACCGATGCGTACCGGCTTGCTCCAGCGCATCGCGACATCAATCATTTGCCCGAACTGCCTGTCGTGCTTGTGTCCTTTGCCGACGTTACCGGGGTTGATCCGGTATTTGGACAATGCCTCGGCACAGGCCGGGTAGTCGGTCAGCAAGCGATGGCCGTTGTAGTGAAAGTCTCCAACCAGCGGCACGTCAATGCCCATGCGGTCGAGTTGCTCGCGCACATAGGGAACGGCGGCGGCGGCCTCTGGCGTATTGACGGTGATGCGCACCATCTCCGACCCGGCAATGGCGAGTTCCTTGACCTGAATCGCCGTGCCAATGACATCGACGGTATCGGTATTGGTCATCGACTGCACCCGCACGGGTGCATCGCCGCCAACCGAGACCACGCGCGCACCCCAGGACACATTGACTTGCAATGAACGGCGCGCCTTCGGGAAAGCCGACTGAATTGGCTGTGGATTGCAGGGCTGCATTACTTCACCTTAAATCGGGCCACGTTGTCGCGGCTCAGCGGGGCCAGGTCGAGCCACTTGCCTCGCACTTCCACGCGCATAACGTCGGCTCGCCCGATCACCGCATCAAGGGGCGGTGAACCGGAAGCCTGGACGACCTCACCCGGCACAAGCAAGCGGCTCAACAATACAGTGCCTTTGGCGTCAATTACCTTGACCCAGGACTCCTTGCTGGCGGTCAGGGTCAACATCGCGTCGGCAACGGGCGATGCGGTGGGCATCGTCACAACGGATGGCGATAAAGTCTGGGCGGTAAGGCCGCGCTCGCTTGGACCAGCAGCGACCGTTCGGGCTGAATCTTGAAACTGGGATGCTGACGAACCTGGCGCAGCGGCGGTCAAATCGGCCTTGACGACCGCCATGCCTCGAACGGTCGTCGTCGTTGAGTTAGTAGCATCGCTTGAACCTGGACCTCGAACGAGCGAGAGGGTTTCTTCGACAGCCGGGACGCTGGCAAATCGGCTCTGCACACCTTGCAGCACAAGCAGGTTCATTAATTTGATCTCGGAAAGGTAAGGGAGCAGCACTGCAGCCGCCAGCACGGCCAGCCCCAGCGCCAGTACAGGGCGCGAGACCCGACCGACAAAAGGCCAGTTCTGCCGCCGACCGGTCATATAAAACGGGACGACCGGTCGCTGATCATGAAAGCTCGCCGTGCGAAACGATGTTTGCGGAAGGCGCTGAAGCACCGGCGCCGGTTCAATATTCAGGCTCCGGCACACGCTGCTTGCCAATGCACGGGCAAACATCGCATCGGGCAACAAATCGAGGCGATCCTGCTCAAGCGCCTCAAGTTTTTTTACCGGAATCTTTAATGTCACAGCCAGCGCCGCGATATGCAGACCCGATGCTTCGCGGGCCAATTTGAGAAGCGCCCCAGCCGACGGCGTCAACTCGCAGTTATCGTCGCCGACGTTGGCCTGATCCGAACGAAGGCTGGAAGCCCCGTGCGCGTCACTCATTGAAAGCACCCTTTTCGTAAAGCGCGGTCTGAGACGAGTCGGAAAAGCGCTTTTTAAGCTGCTCACCAAGTTGCCGCACCGCGTCACGATTATTCATCCTGCGCTCGGTCTTGATGCCCAGCCACAAGGTTTCGGCGTTCGCGAGGTCGCTGTTGTTCAGCCGGCGGATATAAAACTGCGCCCGTACCAACTCGTCGCGTTGGTAGAGCAGGTTGGCAAGGTTGTAGGAAGTGACCGGATTCCCGGCATCCAGCTCAAACGACTGCGTCAAACTGGCCTCGGCCTCTTTGAGTCTTCCGGCGCGGGACTGGCACACGCCTTGAGTCATCAGCGTCTTGGCCTTTCCTTTGTATGCAGGATTGGCCGACGCCTGTGCAAACATTTTGAATGCGCTGTCGTACCTGGCCTGCTGGCACAGCAGATAACCATAGTTGTGAGCGACATCCGGGTCTCGTGGGTTGAGCGAGAGTGCCTTCTGGAAACTTTCCTCAGCAAGAGGCAAATTGTTCAGCCGCAGGTACACCAACCCGCGCATGTTGTAAGCATCGACAAAAGTCGGGTCAGTCACCAGTGACTGTTTAATTTCATCGAGCGCCACGTTGGTCTGGCCCTGCTCAAAATAACCGGCTGCAAGCTCCAGCCGCAGACGCGCCCGACGACGCTCGGGTGGCTCGTCAGACTCGGTCATCACATCGCCCCCGCTGCCCCGGGACACCGCGCCCGGCCCCGAGCTCACGCAGCCTTGTAACAGGGCCGCAAGAAGGATGAAAAATATCAACATCGGGCCGAGTTTGAATCTCATACGTCCACCCTGTTTAAAACGATCACCCTCGATTGCCCGAGCATACCTTGACGCTGAATTGCAATTCGGCTCTGCACACCGGTTCTATCCTGCACATCGCCCGCCAATTGCCCGCAGGCGGCATCGATGTCGTCACCGCGGGTTTTCCGAATAGTCGTCACCATGCCGGCATCCATTAAAGCCTGCGCAAAAAGGGAGACCTGCGCCATGCTTGATCGTTTGAGTCCCGACGCCGGAAACGGATTAAAAGGAATCAGATTGAACTTGCACGACAAGCCCTGTTTGGCGTGGAGCCGAACTAGCCCCACCAGCTCGTCGGCCTGAGCCAGACTGTCGTTGACGCCATCAAGCATGCAGTATTCAAAGGTGACGAATTCGCGCGGAGCCACAGCCTGGTAGCGCGTACATGCCTCAAATAATTCGGCAATCGGGTATTTCCGATTTAGCGGAACGAGCGAATCCCGCAACGCATCATTTGGCGCATGCAACGACACTGCAAGCGCCACCGGACAATCGGCACCGAGCCGATCAATCATGGGCACGACGCCCGATGTTGAGACCGTCACCCGACGACGCGACAGCCCATAAGCGTGGTCATCAAGCATGACACGCAGCGCAGGCAGCAATTGCGAATAGTTCTGCAGGGGCTCGCCCATTCCCATCATGACCACGTTGGAGATGACGCGATCCGCCGTGCCGAACTTTTTCCGAAGGAAATGCTCGACGTACCAAAGCTGCGAGAGTATTTCTCCGGTGCTTAGATTTCTGCTGAAACCCTGGTGTCCGGTCGAACAGAACCGGCAGCCCACAGCACAACCAGCCTGTGAAGAGATGCAGAGCGTGCCACGATCAACCTCCGGAATGAAGACGGTTTCAATCACGTCGCCCGCGCCAACGCTAAACAGCCACTTGATCGTGCCGTCGACGGACTCGTGACGCGATGCCGGAACAAGCGATTGAACTGAGGCAAGCCCGGCCAGCTTGGCCCGAAGCGATTTCGCCAGATCGGTCATCTCGCCAAATTCACTCGCGCCTCTCTGGTGTATCCAGCGAAATAGCTGCGTGGCGCGAAATCGTTTTTCGCCTAACTTCTCACAAAAAGCTGCCAGCCCATCGAGATCAAACTCCAGGAGATTGGTCATTGCGCCCGCTGCGGACAAGTCTGACCGCCCCACATGGCCGGCGGTTCCAACAACTGCAGCCATCACAGGGTTGGGCATAGCTAGCGGCTGAAGACGCTCATGCCGGGAAAGAAGAACGCGATCTCCGCCTTGGCAGTGTCAGCCGCATCGGAGCCATGAACAGCGTTTGCGTCAATGCTGGCAGCAAAGTCGGCCCGGATGGTTCCGGCGTCAGCCTTCTTTGGATCGGTCGCACCCATCAGGTCGCGGTTTTTCAGCACAGCGCCTTCGCCTTCCAGTGCCTGGATCATGACCGGCCCAGAGATCATGAATGCCACCAGATCCTTGAAGAAGGGGCGCTCTTTGTGAACCGCGTAAAAAGCCTCGGCCTCGCCCTTCGACAAGTGAGCCATTCGGGCCGCGACCACTTTCAAGCCGGCACCTTCAAACCGGGTATAAATCTGACCAATCACGTTCTTTGCAACCGCGTCGGGCTTGATGATTGAGAGAGTGCGTTCGATTGCCATTACGTTTCCTTGAGCTTGATTTATGAGTGCCCAGAAATTTTGGGCATAACCTGATATTTTAGCCTGCGGAAAGTGTCGCAAGGCAGATTGGGCAGAGCCGCTGCGTTAGCACAATTAGCGATTGCGCCCACGTCCAGGACCGCCACGATTTCCACCGCGACTGCCGCCACCAGAGCCCCGATCTGACGGCGGTCGCGAACCTGGCCCCACAGAGTTAAACCCTCCGCTGGTGCCGGAACCACGCTTTGGATTTTGGCCCTGGCGTTGGCGTGTAAACGTGTCAGCGCCGATATAGCCAAATGAGGTTTTCATTGGATCTGGCTGTCCAACAGCGGGGTTCCGTTCAATTCGATCACCGACCGGACCGCGACGCCGCGCGTCGCCGAAATTGGGCGCGCCCGCCGACCGCTGGCCGGGTTGCGACGTGCGTCCGCGCCTATTTCCGTTGCCATTGGCGTTGGAGTTTTCACGACCCCGCCCGCTGCCATTGCCGCCAGCGCCTCCCCCAGCGCGTCGCGGGTCGGAGTGCGAACCAGTCTCGCCATGACCGGGAGGCGGTTGGAACTCATGCGGGTCATGGTCCTGGGCGGCTTCTTGTGTTGCGTTTTTTCCCGCGAATGGCTCTTGCCTGCGCTGCTGTTGAGCGCGCGAATCACGCTGCCTGTTGTTGCCGCGACCGATTTCGGGGCCGCGCGAACTTTCGCCAGCGGGTGGCGCTGCCAGGCGCGACCCTGTGCCTTCTTCGCGCGATTCGGAGCGGCTAACCGCACTGGTCAAGGCCCAGATATCGCGGTCTTCAAGTTCAACAAAAGCGCCACGCTTGAGACCGCGAGGCAGCAGCATGGCCCCGTAACGAATGCGTATCAATCGGCTGACCGCGTGACCAACCGCCTCAAACATTCGGCGCACTTCACGATTTCTGCCTTCTGAGATAGTGACGCGATACCAGCAGTTGGCGCCTTCGCCACCTCCCGCTTCGATTGAAGTGAAATGGGCCATGCCGTCATCAAGTCGCACGCCTTCGAGCAGGCGTTTTTTTTCTTCAAGCGTCATTGCGCCCAACACACGAACGGCGTATTCGCGTTCAAGTCCAAATCTCGGGTGCATCAACCGGTTTGCCAGCTCGCCTGAGCTCGTCAGCAGCAGCAGGCCCTCGGTATTTAAATCCAGACGTCCCACGGATTGCCACTTACCCTGGAACAGCTTGGGAAGGCGCCGGAAAACAGTGGGCCTGTTCTGCGGGTCGTCGTGCGTAACGACTTCACCGGCCGGCTTGTGATAGGCAATCACACGCGGGGGCGGTGGGTCAATGCGCACCCGAATCGGTTTGCCGTTGATCTTGATTGAGTCCCCAAACTGCACGCGCTGCCCGATATGCGCGGGCTCGGCATTCACCGATATCCGGCCCTCAAGGATCAGCTGCTCCATTTCAAGCCGCGAACCCAGTCCGGCCTGCGCCAGAACCTTATGCAGCTTCGGCGAGTTGGGCTCGGGCGCCAGAACTCGCCGGGGCGGCGCAAGCGCCACGTCTGCTTCGTCGGCGTCAAAGCGCCCGGTCACCACGTCCTCAAATTTAATCGCAGTGATCGCGTCCTGGACTTTACGCACAGGGTGCGAGTCAGGGCTCAGATCAGGGCGCGAAACAGGGGGAGTCTTTCCCAGAGTGAAATCGGAAGCGGGCTTGCCTTCATCGGCCTGGCCCAATGAAGCGCGAACCGCATGGTCCGACACCATTTCGCGAGACAAATTTTGGACTGCCTCCCCCTTTGGCAAGGTCTCGCCGGGCAGGTCAGGGTTCGGGTGATCAGGATTCATGGTTTGCTTTCGGAGGGCACCTCAACACGGTCGGACTCACTGGAGTCACTGGGCGCAATGCGTAGGTCCCTGACCGCCGACAGTGATGCGCCGGCATCTGGCTCAGTGGCCGAGTTATCAACCGCTCGCGCACTACTCGCTACTTCATCTGACATTGCAAGGGAGTCCGCGTGTAGCAACTGTGGCTTATCCGGCGAGATCGGCGGGATCGCCTGCATCGCCAGGTCGAACTGCCCAGCCGCCTCAGGCCAGGCAGCCTCGTTCATGGTTGGCAACTGATCGAGCGACTGCACCCCAAGGTCGTCAAGAAACTGCCTGGTTGTCGCGTAGAGGGCGGGTCGGCCCACGGTTTCGCGGTGCCCGATGACTTCAATCCAGCCGCGCTCTTCAAGTTGCTTGAGGATCATGCTATTGATGGTGACACCCCGGATATCTTCCATGTTTCCGCGCGTCACGGGCTGTCGGTAGGCCACGATAGCCAATGTCTCAAGGACTGCACGGCTGTAACGCGGTGGTTTTTCTGGGTGCAGCTTGTCAAGATACTGGCGCATCTCGGGGCGACTCTGAAAACGCCAGCCGCTCGCAACATACACCAATTCGACGCCACGCAGTGACCAGTCGGTTTGCAGGGCCTCAAGAATCAAGCGCAAGCTGTCTGCATTCAGGGCTTCGTCGAAAAGCTGGCCCATTTCGCGCAGGCTCAGCGGTTGCTGGGCGCAGATAAGAGCCGTTTCGACGATGCGCTTCGCATCCGTCGTATTCATGGTCTGCCATTCCGAAAAAAGCGGGAGAGCGCATCGCCTGGCGCGCTGTGGGCCAAAGCTGTGTCCGTTCAGGATTGCCTTGGCGTGGGTAGCGAAAAACTACTGAATTTCATTGTATCGCAGCCCTAATTCGTCCAGCGCGGTTCTGAAGTCGGTCGGCGGCGGTGACAAGAAGGCCAGAGCTTCGCCGGTAACCGGATGCGCAAAGCTCAGGCGCCATGCATGCAAAGCCTGGCGCTCAAGCCCAGCGGCACCAAGGCCACCGTACAGCGTATCGCCAACCAGAGGGTGGTTGAGAAAAGAGAGATGCACCCGTATCTGATGCGTTCGACCGGTTTTAAGCTTGCATTTCAAAAAACAGTAGCCACCGGCAGCATCTACATTTTCTAGCAGAGAAACCACCGTGGAGGCCAGTTTTCCGGGGTTGCGATCAGGATCGACGACGGCCATGCGCAAGCGATTGCGGGGGTCGCGTCCGACTGGCTGATTGACCTCCCGAGTCCTGGCACCCTGCCACGTTCCGTGGGCCAGCGCGAGATACTCGCGGCTGACCTCACGCGCAGCAATCATTTTGACAAGTTGGTCCATCACGCTGCGTTTTCTCGCCACTACCATGAGCCCGCTCGTGTCTTTGTCCAGCCGGTGAACAATCCCGGCTCTTGGCAGGGCCGCAGCATCCTGATGTCGGGCCAACAGGCCATTGAGCAAAGTTCCGCTCCAGTTGCCAGGTGCCGGATGGACAACCATCCCGACCGGCTTGTTCACCACCAGGAGGCTGGAATCTTCAAAGACGATGTCGAGATCCATTGGCTCGGCAATGAAGGCCCGGCTTTCAGGTGTGGGACGAAGTTCAATTTCAACCGAATCTCCTGCGCGAGTCTTCAGCGATGGCTTGCTTGCAAGGGCGCCATTGACCTTGACGCCTCCGGCTGCCATCAACTGCTGCAAATAGTTTCGGGAGAACTCCGGCACCAGCTGGACCAGCGTTCGGTCCAGCCGCGATCCGTGACTGCTGTCCGGCACCAGGGCGCTGCGCAACTCGATCTCCGGCGCACCGTCTCCGGGCTCCGGTGGATCATCTTCATCATCGTTATGTCCAGCGAGGGTGATGATCGGCAAAACGCCACCGGCCGATATAATTGGCAGGGTATTTTCGGGGTCAATCATCAAGAAGGTCGCACGCATGTTTTCGAGATTATCCGTTGTTCGCCGCTCATCAATCCTCGTCGCAGGGTGTGCTCTGAGTCTGCTCTTAAGCGGGTGCGCCAGCTCACCGGAAGCCGACAAAACCGCCAACTGGAGCCCCAACCGCATTTATTCAGAAGCCCAGGACGAAGTGAACTCGGGCAGCTATGAAAAAGCAATTCCGCTGTTTGAAAAGCTCGAAGGCCGAGCGGCAGGCACCCCTTTGGCGCAACAGGCGCAGATTGAAAAAGCCTATGCGCAGTTCAAGGGCGGCGAGCAGGCCCAGGCCGTCGCCACACTTGACCGTTTTATCAAGTTGCACCCCTCCAGCCCCGCACTTGATTACGCTTTGTATTTGAAAGGGCTGGTGAACTTCAACGACAAGCTCGGCTTGTTCGGCTTTGTCTCGCAGCAGGATCTGTCGGAGCGCGATCAAAAATCAGCGAAGGATTCTTTTGAATCGTTCCGCGAGCTGACCACCCGGTTTCCAGACTCACGCTACGCCCCTGATTCCCAGCAGCGCATGATTTACATCGTCAACTCGCTTGCTCAATCAGAAGTGCATGTAGCCCGCTACTACTATTCACGTGGAGCATATATCGCGGCCATCAACCGTGCCCAGACAGCCATTGCGGAGTACCGCGATGTGCCGGCCATTGAAGAGGCTGCTTTCATTCTTTTCAAGTCTTACGAGGCACTAGGCATGAACGATCTGCGCGACGATGCCCGGCGCATCATCGAGAAGAGCTTTCCACAGAGCCCGTATCTCAGCCGTGGTTTCAGGCCTCAAGAGAATCCCTGGTACAAGTTTTGGTGAGCGCCTGAAGGCGAGCCATCAGTTGCTCTGGCGAGTCGATTCGCTGCATTAACGGCAGCGCCTTGATCAGGCGGCGGCCATACGACATTGAAACCAGACGACTGTCGCAAACCACAAGCACGCCTTCATCCGATTCGCGGCGTATCAGGCGCCCTGCCCCCTGTTTGAGCGCCACCGCCGCTTCCGGTAAAAAATAATCCCTGAACGGGCTGCGCCCCTGCGTCTCCAGCAGTTTGGTCCGGGCTTCGACCAACGGATCGTTTGGAGGCGGAAACGGCAGCTTGTCGATGATGACCAGCTGCAGCGCGTCTCCCGGAAAATCGATTCCCTCCCAAAAAGAAGCTGACGCAACCAGCACACAGGCTTTTTCGCCCTCGCTTGCGCCCCGGCGAAAGCGCTCAATCAAGCGCCGTTTCGGCATGCTGCCCTGAACGAGTACGTCGATGTCGGGCGACGCGTCGAACGAAGCGCTCAATGCGTCACCAATCACACGCAGTGCCCTCAGCGTGGTCGTCAAAATCATTGTTCGACCGCCTAATGCACGCGCCCATGCTGCGGCCGATGTAGCCACGGCCAGACTGTGAGCGGGATCATTGGGCTTGGGGAAATCGGACGGGACGTAAAACGCGGCCTGGCGCTGGTAATCAAAGGGGCTGCCGATCTGCAAAACCTGCGCTCCAGAGAGTCCGCAGGGCTCCGTAAACCACGAAAGCTGCTCGTCATCACCCAGGGTTGCGGACGTGAATATCCACGATTTCGCAGCGCCTTCTGCTACCGGAAGAATGCGCGTTCGCATCGCTTTTTCGATGTTCAGCGGCGACTCGATCAATCGCAATTGGGCACCGACATCAAGCCACCGAACGCTGCCAGGCTCACAGGCACGCACAAACAACTCGGCCTGTTCGGCGAGATGAAGCGCGCGCTCGTGCAGACGGGCGAAATCGGCTGACGTGTCGTGTACCAGGGCCAAGGCTTCGCTCGCCTGCAGGCAACTGCTCTGCACATCGCCCATGGCGTCGTCCCACTCGCCTGCATCCAGTCCATCAGGGGCTCCGCTGGTCCAGCGTAATTTGCTGCCGGGAGGCTGCCGACCGGCGGCAAGCCGGAGCATGCGCGCGGCCTGTTCGACTTCACCAGACACGCCTTGCCAGTCGGCCAGACCGCGTGCGTGTTGCAGACCGCTCGCCAGCAGGTCTCGTGAAAAATCCAGCAGTTGACCCGTCGTGAGATTGCGCCCGAGAAACTGAATACCGGTTTCGTTGAGTTGATGGGATTCGTCAAAAATAGCGATTCGCACAGAAGGCAAAAGCTCGGCCATCCCGGACTCACGTACGCCCAAATCCGCGAAAAACAAATGATGGTTGATGACCACGATGTCTGCCGCCATAGCCTCACGCCGCGCAAGATTGACGTGACACGCTTTGAAGTTCGGGCAAGGCACACCCAGGCAGTTCTCGCGCGTTGAAGTGACCAGCGGGATCAACGGCGAGCGTTCATCGAGACCATCGAGTTCGGCCATATCTCCGGTTCGCGTGCTGCGCGACCATTGTTCGATTCGACCTAGCGCGCGCAGTGAACCACTGTCGGCAGCATGCGGGTCCTGCCTGGCCGATCCAAGCCGCTGCAGGCACAAATAGCTCGCCCGGCCTTTGAGCAGGGCCGAGCGTACAGGCAAGCCCAGCAGCGAAATCAGCTGGGGGAGATCGCGCCCGAACAACTGGTCTTGAAGTGCCTTGGTTGCTGTGGAAACCAGAACCCGTTCACCACTCAGCAATGCCGGGACGAGATAGGCATAAGTCTTTCCCACGCCCGTACTGGCCTCAACAACCAGCGCGTAAGCGCCTTCAATGGCCTGTGCAACGGCCACAGCCATACGGGTTTGGCCTGGCCGCGACACGAAATGCGCCTCGGCGCCCGCAAGCAATCCGTCTGCCGCAAAAGCCTGCTCGACTTGGGAGATCAGATTCATCAGGCTGGCTCGGGTGGGTCCAACGACACTTCGAGCTCCGAGATCTGGTCTCGCAGCAGAAGACGCCGTTTCTTCAAGCGCCGCAGAAGCAGCTCGTCAATCGGCAGGGCGTGGACGGCCATATCGACCAGCGCATTGAGGTCGGCATGTTCGATCTTCAGTTCGATCAGTTCTCGCTGGGGAGAGCGTAAATTGGGGTTCAATGGGGCTTCTGCGTGTACGGTCTCGTCCCATAATACGTTGGATCAATTCCAAAACCGGTCTTCCCGACCTAAACAAACACCATGTCCAAAGGCTACCGAATTACCGCCTCGACCGGCATCCACAAAGGCGATCGCGACTACCAGCAAGATCAGGTCCAGCTGTTCTCGCATGAGCGGTCGCCTGGCTGTCTGCTCGGCATCGTTGCCGACGGAATGGGCGGCCGCAGTGGCGGCCGAAAGGCATCCGACCAGGTCATGATGACTGCCAAACAACTGTTCGAGCGCTACTCGCCGAGCAGTGACGACGCGCCCTCCGTGCTGCGGCAAATTATCGAAGAAGCGCACACCGTCATTAAGCTCACGGCGCTCGCGACCGAGCAAGAGCCTCACAGCACGCTCGCGGCCTTCCTCATCAACCCCGCAGGAGATTGCCACTGGGCTCACGCGGGCGATTCGCGCATCTACCATTACCAGGGCAAAGAGCTGGTTCACCGCACGATCGATCACTCCTACGTACAGACGCTGGTCGAAAGTGGCGAGATCACCGACGCAGATGCCAACGTGCATCCGCAGTCCAACATTCTGACGGGCTGCCTGGGTACAGAAGAGTCACCGCCCATCTCGCAACATTTCATTCCTCAATTGCGGACCGGTGACTCCCTGATTGCCTGTAGCGACGGTGTTTGGCACTACTTCACCGCCAATGAAATTGGCTCCGCTGTCTCTATGCTCTCGCCGCGCGAGGCAACTGAATTCCTCATTCAAAAAGCGCGTTCGCGGGCACGGGGCACCGGGGACAACTTGTCCCTGGTCATCGTCAAGCTCGAACCCGTAACCTGAACTTCAAGGCGGCACCGGCAACGGCTGTGCTGCCGGCTTGGTCCGATTCCGCTGAGCTTGCTCATGCTTTTTGCGTCGCTCCAGAGCCTGACTCTGGCGCTCTGCAAATGTGCGGGCCTGCCCCGGCTCGCTGGCTGCCTTCGCGGCTCTGGCATCTGCTTTTTCGCGGCTTGTTGTGGCTTGACCGACAGATTTTCCTGATTTCGGTGGCAGCTGCGGCGAGGCTTCACGGGCCACTTGGGGCTTGAGCGCCGACGGCGTTGTTGGCTGCTCACGCGCGGCGGGCACGGCCCCGGAATCTGTATTTGGCGGCAGGCTTGCAGCGCGTGCCTTTTCCTCCAGCTTGCGGAGTTGGGCTGCGGCCTTTTCCTTGCGCTCCAGGTCATTCAACAAAATCTCCTGACGTCTCAGACCCGACAAACCGGCACGCCGCTGCGCGTCGGCATCGTCCAGGCAACTGTTTACAAAGAACAGCTGATAGCAAGCCGCCCTCGACGCTGCAAAATCGCGTTCAATGATTGAGCGATCAGTCTCAATGCGTTGCCGCTCGGCGGCCATGCCCGGCAGCGTTTGCACGTCGTTTTTCGCGCCAGCTACGCCCAGCGCGGAAGTCGCCACACACAAAACAACAAACAGGAGCCGCTTCATACAAGTGATGTGTCCACATCACGACGGCCGGCACTCAAAAATGCCTTCGATTGCATCTCTGTGAGTCTGGAGACGGTTCGCGGGAATTCGTGAAGCAGCGGTCCCTCGGTGTACAGCAGCTCGGGCGCAACTTCGGCTGAAACAATCAGTTTGACCCGACGGTCATACAGCACATCGACCAGCCAGGTAAAACGCCTGGCTTCCGACGCCATTCGCACTGGCATGTGCGGCACGTCGCTAAGCAGCACGGTATGGAACTGCGTAGCAATTTCAAGGTAATCATTCTGCGACCGCGGCCCGCCGCACAGCGTCCCGAAGTCAAACCAAACCACGCCGCCCGCCTTGCGCCTCGCGGCAATCTGCCTGGCCTCAATGTGCAGAATCGGGTCTTCGTCATGGACTTCTGCAAGCTGCTCGAAAGTCTGTGTCATCTGCGCGTCGGCACCCTGACCCAGCGGCGTGTGGTACAGCCGCACATGCTCCAGCGTGCGACTGCGGTAGTCGGTGCCGTTATCCACCGCAACCAGTTCAAGTCTTGATTTAAGCAATGCAATGGCAGGCAAGACGCGGTCCCGGTGCAGACCGCCCGGGTACAAGTTGTCTGGATGAAAGTTGGAAGTCGTGACGAACCCCACGCGGTTGTTGAACAGGGCCAAAAGCAGCCTGTACAAAATCATCGCGTCGGTCACGTCCGATATGTGAAACTCGTCGAAGCAAATCAGCCGGTAACGCCGGGCCATTTTTTTGGCCAGTTCGTCAAGCGGGTTAGCCACACCCTGCATCTCCTGCAACTCACGGTGTACCTCACGCATGAACTCATGAAAATGCAGCCGCACTTTTCGCTTGAGCGGAACAGCATTAAAAAAGCTGTCCATCAAAAAGCTTTTGCCGCGACCGACGCCGCCAAACATATAGACCCCTCGCGGGATGCCGGGACGGTTGATCATCTTTTTCAGCGTACTCGAACGTTGATCAAGATAGTCCTGCCACTCACGGGCGCAGCGATCCAGCGCAAGCACCGCGCGCAATTGCGCCGGATCACTCGAATACCCTCGAGCTTCCAGCTCGGCGTCATAAACAGTCCGAACCGCCCCCCTCACACCCGGCGACTTGACTGGTTCGAGAGCTTCAAGGGCTTGCAAAGCGTCAGAAGTTCAACGTGCGTTTCGCAACAGCCAGCGCAGCTTCTTTGGTGGCCTCGCTGAGTGACGGATGCGCGTGGCAGATACGGGCGATGTCTTCGCTGCTGGCGCGAAACTCCATCGCCACCACGCACTCGGCAATCAACTCGCTGGCCAAGGGGCCGACGATGTGTACGCCCAAAATCTCGTCAGTGGCAGCGTCGGCCAGCATCTTGACCATGCCGGTGGTGTCACCCAGTGCCCGTGCCCGCCCATTGGCCAGGAACGGGAACACCCCGGCTTTGTAAGCGCGCCCGCTAGCCTTGAGCTGCTCTTCGGTTTGCCCGACCCAGGCGATCTCGGGATGCGTGTAGATGACCCAGGGAATCGTGTTGAAGTTGACATGCCCGTGCTGGCCAGCAATGCGCTCGGCCACCGCCACGCCCTCTTCCTCAGCCTTGTGCGCCAGCATGGGGCCACGCACCACGTCACCAATCGCCCACACATTGGTCAAGTTGGTTTTGCAGTCGTCATCGACCACCACCGCGCCACGCTCGTCAAGCGCCAGGCCGACGGTTTCAGGAGACAAGCCGATGGTGTTGGCCACCCGGCCAATTGAGACAATGAGCTTGTCAACATTCAGTGTCTGCGCCGCGCCTTTGGCGTCGGTGTAAGCGACCGTCACACCCTTTTTTGCCAACTTGATCTCGCCGACCTTCACGCCAAGCTCAATCTTCAAGCCCTGCTTGACAAAAGCCTTGTGCGCTTCTTTGGCGATCTGCTGGTCCACTGCCCCCAGAAAAGTCGGTAAACCCTCAAGCACCGTGACTTCAGCGCCCAACCGACGCCAGACCGAGCCCATCTCCAGGCCAATCACGCCTGCACCAATCAAACCCAGTTTTTTTGGCACTGCTGACATGCGCAAGGCACCGTCATTGGACAGGATTGTTTCTTCGTCAAACGGCGCACCGGGCAGCACACGGGCGCTTGAGCCGGTGGCAACGATGACGTGCTTGCCGGTAAGCGTTTCTTCACTGGCACCCGAAACCTGAATCTGGTAGCCGCCCTCGCCTGCGGCCACGAATGAGGCGCGCCCGTGGAAGAACGTGACTTTGTTTTTCTTGAACAGGTAAAGCACGCCCTCGTTGTTCTGCTTGACCACCTTGTCTTTGCGACCCAGCATTTTTGCGAGGTCCAGACCCAGGCCCTTGACCTCAATGCCGTGGTCGGCAAAGGTGTGGCCGGCCTGCTCGAAGTATTCAGACGATTGCAGCAGTGCCTTCGACGGAATGCAGCCGGTGTTGGTACAGGTACCCCCGAGCGCAGGCCCGCCTGACGCGTTTTTCCACTCGTCGATGCAGGCGGTGTTAAGCCCAAGCTGCGCAGCGCGAATGGCGGCGATGTAGCCGCCGGGGCCGCCGCCGATGACGATGACGTCGAATTGTTTACTCATTTTTTTCACTCTTCGTAGGTTCAATGGGATCGCGGCGGGTCGGGAAAATCCCAAGCAATCCGAAGCACGCACCAAACACAAGTGCGAACACGCCACCAACCAGCAGTTGCAAAATCAGGTCGCCAACGAACCAGGCGAGCAGACTACCTAACCATCCAACGACCTGCTCCATCTCAAATATCAAACAACAACCGAGCCGGGTCTTCCAGCGCTTCCTTCATCGCGACCAGCCCGAGCACCGCTTCACGCCCGTCGATGATGCGGTGGTCGTAGCTCATTGCCAGATAGTTCATCGGGCGAATCACGATCTGGCCGTTCTCGACTACGGC
>JANOOO010000156.1:0-2864 GCA_031421375.1 Polaromonas sp. | reverse complement strand
GATTGAGGCGATTCGCGACACCGTCAAGGGCTTTACCGGCGCGATCTCCGACCTCGGCGGGCCGACCGCCAACATGTACCGCATCGGCTGCAAGTCGCCCGAGATCGAGTCGGCCTGCCGCAAGCCGAGCTGCGTCTATCCGGGCATCTGCCCGAACCTCAACACCGACCACGCGCCACTGATCAAGATGTACCGACGTGCGCGGGCGCTAAAGGGCGTGAAGAAAATTTTGATCAGCTCGGGCCTGCGCTATGACCTGGCCGTGCAGTCGCCCGAGTACGTGAAAGAGCTGGTGACGCACCACGTCGGTGGCTACCTCAAAATTGCGCCCGAGCACACCGAACAAGGCCCGCTGACGAAGATGATGAAGCCGGGCATCGGCAGCTATGACAAGTTCAAGCAGCTGTTCGACAAGTACAGCCTGGAGGCCGGCAAAAAGCAGTTTTTGATTCCGTACTTTATTGCTGCGCACCCGGGAACCAGCGACGACGACATGATGAACCTGGCGATCTGGCTGAAGAAAAACGGCTTTCGCGCTGACCAGGTGCAAACCTTTTACCCGTCGCCGATGGCCACTGCCACGGCGATGTACCACACCGGCAAAAACCCGCTGCGCAAGATCACGCGCGACAGTGAAGGCGTGGACATCGTTCGCGGCGAGCGCCGGCGTCGCCTGCACAAGGCGTTTTTGCGCTACCACGACCCGAACAACTGGCCAGTGCTGCGCGAAGCCCTCAAAGCCATGGGGCGCGCCGATTTGATCGGCAACGGCAAGCACCATTTGATTCCGACTTTTCAGCCCATGAGCGATGGCAGCTACAGCAGTGCCCGGCGAAAGAATTCGACCGCCGTGGCTCTGAAGCCTTCGACACCGGTGAAGGGCCGCATCCTGACCCAGCACACCGGCCTGCCGCCGCGTGACAACGGGTCGGGCCAGCTTGTGGGTGGCAAGCCGGTGCGCAAGGCTCGCTGAGACGACTGGGGCGGCTGGGGCGCTGCAGTGCAGGTCTGACAACCGAGAGCTGTTCACGCTTCATGCAGGCTTGCATGAGGGGCTATTTTGACCTCCAGCCCTTATACCAAGGGCGCAAGCAGCTATTAAATTTGTAGCAATTGATGCCCTTTCCGCTCGACGGTGAGGCCTCGCATCGGGCACGACGCGAGCCTGCCTCTTTATCGATCTTTGGATTCAGCGTGCGACTTGCGTGATGCGCTGATCGGATGCCAGCGTGTGCAGCGGGATGTCGTGTTCGGCAGCGATGGCGTCGAGCTGTTGCCGCGTTTTTTCGCTGAAGAACGCGGCTAGCGCGTGCTGTGTGGCGGGCTTGAACATGGCTTGTGGGTCGGGCAGATCGACAGCCGCAGCGCGGCACAAGCGCGTCGCAAAGTGCGGCTCCAGCGCAGCGACGGCGACGCGGCCGTCACGGCAGGCGTACACCCGGTAGCCCGCGTGGCCACCACCCACGGTTGCGCCCGGGGCAGTCAAGCCCCAGAGGCGCGGCAGGGCGAGCTGTGCTGCCGCTTCGGACAGCGCCACCTCCAGATACATGCCACCGCCCTTTTGATCGCCGCTGCGTTGATGTAACGCGGCTTGCAGCACGGCCTGGACAGCCAGCATTGAGCCGCCCATGTCGGCGTACAGCGTGGCCGGCAGAGCGAGGCCGGCAATCAAATCGTTGTCAGCGAGGTAAGTCAGGTCGTGGCCAGGCACCTCGGCTAGCGCTCCGGGTGCGCCGACGATGGCGACCTGGCTGAGCGCCGGAAACTGCTTGTGCAACGCCCTCCAGCCCAGCCCGAGCTTGGCCAGCGCCGAGGGTCGAAATGAAGTTAACAACACATCGGCGCGGGCGAGTTCCTGCTGCAGCACGCGCTGACCCTGCCCGGTTTTGAGGTCAGCAGGACGCACGCGAACCCCGACATGCAGGGCAGCATAGGCCTGCGGGCTGTAAACGCTCATGGGGTCGCCTGTGCTGCCAGCGGGCGCGGTGGGCGGGGCGGGTGGCTCGATCTTCCGGCAACTGGCCCCGAGCTCGCGGCAGTGCATCAGCGCGGCGGGGCCGGGAAGGTTTAGCGCCAGACTCAGAACGCGAATGCCCTTCAGGGGCTTCAGGCGGCTGTGACTCGCGCTGCGCGTGGCGGTAGCGCGGGTTTGAGTTTGAGTTCGAGTGGGGGCGTTGGTTGGGGGCATGGCAGGGCGGTGGTTTAACATGTTTTAGCCGTTTAGCCCAATACGGACGGGCGAAAGAAGCTCCTGAAAGTATAGCGACTACGCTGTACGGAAGGGGCTTGCCTGCGGCCTACAAAGGCAAACCCACATAGTTTTCAGCCAGCGAAGTCGAGGCGGCCGACGAGCTAATCAAATAGTCGAGCTCGGCCTGCTGAAGCTTGTGTCCGAACTCGCCGGTGTCGGGAAACTGGTGCATCAGTGAGGTGAACCACCAGGAAAAGCGCACGGCTTTCCAGACGCGTGCCAGGCACTGAGCCGAATAGCCGTCGATGCCTTCGCTGCTGCCTGCATAAAACCCGGCAAGGGCACGCGCCAGGTAGCGCACGTCGCTGGCCGCCAGATTCAGCCCCTTGGCGCCGGTCGGCGGCACGATGTGCGCCGCGTCGCCAGCGAGAAACAGCCGCCCGAAACGCATCGGCTCGGCGACAAAGCTGCGCAGCGGCGCAATGCTTTTTTCAATCGACGGGCCAGTCACCAGCGTCTCGGCCAGCGCGGGTGAAAGGCGGCGGCGCAGCTCGTCCCAAAAGGCGTCGTCGCTCCAGTTTGCAGCCTGGTCGCTGAGCGAACACTGCACGTAGTAGCGGCTGCGCGTCGGGCTGCGCATGCTGCACAGCGCGAAGCCGCGCTCATGGCTGGC
>JANOOO010000155.1:0-5285 GCA_031421375.1 Polaromonas sp. | reverse complement strand
ACTGGGCGAAGGCACGATCAGTTTTTACCGGCAGCTGTGTGCCAGCACGGTGCCGCTGGCGCTGGCACACGGCGCGATCGACGCGGCGCAGGCGCAGCGGATATTGGCCGTGCTGGGGACAGTGCAGGAATCCGCTTTCGCAGAGGGCCGTGGCCTGGTTAGCGCCGCGCCGGTGCAACCGCGTTAGATGCGAATTCGGCTTTGATGCCCGCGAGGCGGGCCGCCTCTATGCGCTTTCTATGCGCTTGTTTTTTTATGGTGCCCGGGGCCGGAAGGTAATCTAGTTTGGAACAATAGTTGCAACCAAATTTGTCAAGGGACTTATGATTGACGACATACATCGTCCGAAAGATGAGCCGGTGAAACGGGGATACATCTACTATTTCGGATTTAAGCTGATGCCAGCGGTATTAATGCCACTGCTTTTGTTGGTTGCCGTTGGTTCAGTTATCTATTCGGTCAGAACGAGGACATTAACGGATTATTTTTTTTATGCGGGAATACTTGCCGTTCCATATACCTTTTACCTTGCGTATATATCAATACCGTTGATCCGTACACCGCGCAGTTCAAAGGAGAGGAGGATCGGCATTATCACATTCGTGAATGCACCGGTAACAGCTTTCATGATAGCGGCTTTTTACTATTCGATTGCCGCGGCAGCCTTCGACGTTTTCAGCTGGATATCACTTCCGGCGCATCGATCAATGGCTGCAAACGTTGGTATTGGCGCGGTCACGCTTGTCTTCGGCGCTGCGTTGTTTCTCTTCCGACTTCAATTCCGAGGCATTTATGGCCTTACCGAGGTCTCCGCAGGAATTTTTATCGCAGCTTTTCGGTTCTCCTTGGCGGAGTCTGCATACGCCTTAGTCGACCCAAATTTCCTTATCTTTTTTCTTACTGCAGGCGTTTATCTCGTTGTACGAGGCTTGGACAATATCCATTTGGGTATGACTCGGGAGCCAGATCCAATCGTCGCGGCACTCATGCACTGGTATAAGTACTTGGGAACAGACGAACTTATCTCGAAGGAGGATGCGGAGGAGGGAAAAACTCCAAACGGAAGTTAATCGACGGCGTAGACCTCTATGGCGCGCATCGCCATGATGTTCGACTATCCATGATCGCGCACCAAATGGAAATCGCTTGAAGACCGCCACTTCTACCAGCTCGCGGAGCTTTGTAAAAAGCATTAAAAAAAGCATGGTGCCCGGGGCCGGAATCGAACCGGCACGCCTTTCGGCGGGGGATTTTGAGTCCCCTGCGTCTACCAATTTCACCACCCGGGCCGCAAGAAGCGAAGCCGCAAATTATGGCACAGTAGGCCCATGATTTACCCCACCATAGAAGACGCAATTGGCCATACGCCACTCGCAAGATTGCAGCGAATTGGAGCCGCGGACAACGCGGCGCGCGGCAATGTGATCCTCGGAAAACTCGAAGGCAACAACCCAGCCGGCTCGGTCAAAGACAGGCCGGCATTGGCGATGATCAAACGTGCTGAAGAACGTGGCGAGATCAAGCCCGGTGATACCTTGATCGAGGCCACGTCGGGCAACACCGGCATTGCGCTGGCGATGGCTGCGGCCATCAAGGGCTATCGCATGCTGCTCATCATGCCGGAGGACCTGTCAATCGAGCGTGCGCAAACCATGAAGGCTTTCGGTGCCGAGTTGATCCTCACACCCAAAAGCGGCGGCATGGAACACGCGCGTGATCTTGCCGAGCGCATGCAGGCCGAGGGCAAGGGCCGCGTGCTAGACCAGTTCGGCAACGAAGACAACCCGCGCATCCACTACGAGACCACCGGCCCCGAAATCTGGAACGACACCTCGGGCAAGGTGACGCATTTCGTCAGCGCGATGGGAACCACCGGAACCATCACCGGCGTGTCGCGTTACCTGAAAGAAAAAAACCCGGCGATCAAAATCATTGGCGCGCAGCCGGCTGAAGGCTCACGCATACCGGGCATCCGCAAATGGCCGCAAGAGTATCTGCCGAAAATCTACGACCCAAGTTGCGTCGATGAGCTGGTGCTCGTCAGCCAGCATGATGCCGAAGACATGTGCCGACAGCTGGCACGCGACGAAGGGATTTTTGCCGGCATTTCAGCCGCCGGTGCCTGTTGGGTAGCCCAGCAGATTGCGCGCACGGTGGAAAACGCCGTGATCGTTTTCATCGTTTGCGACCGGGGCGACCGCTACCTCTCGACCGGCGTGTTTCCAGCTTGATTGATGATTTAATCGCCTTGATAACCAACAGGTGCGGGCGAAAGCAGCTCCTAAAATAATAGCGACAGCCCAGCCTGAAACCCATCATGAACACACCCTTTCGCTTTTGCCCGAACTGCGCAACGCCGCTCGCCCCGATGTCGGAACTCGAAGACAGCGGCATGAAGTCGCGGCTGCGCTGCCCGGCTTGCGACTACACGCACTGGAACAACCCGACGCCGGTTCTCGCTGCGGTGGTCGAGTACGAGGGCCGGATCTTGCTGGCGCGCAATGCGGCGTGGTCAGCTCACATGTTTGCCTTGATTACCGGCTTCATGGAGGCCGGCGAAACGCCGCAGGCCGGGATCGAGCGCGAGATCGCTGAAGAAACTAACTTGGCCACCAGCTCTCTGGACCTGATCGGCGTCTATGACTTTCAGCGAATGAACCAGGTGATCATTGCGTATCACGCCGTGTGTACCGGCACCGTCGCGCTCTCGCCTGAGCTGCTCGATTACCGCTTGATCGAGTTCGACAAACTGCAATGCTGGCCAGCGGGCACCGGCTATGCGCTGGCCGACTGGCTGCGCTCGCGCGGGCATGAACCGGTTTTTGTCGAATGGGACAAACGAGGCCACTGAACCCGACAGCCTGAGGCGATGCCATTGTCTAAAATCACCGCAACCAAAGGAACACCATGCAAGCCGACACCACCCCGAGCACCGTCACCCCAGCAAAAGAAATTGATACCCGTGGCTTGAACTGCCCGCTGCCGATTCTCAAAGCCAAAAAAGCCCTCAGCGAAATGGCGAGCGGAGATGTGCTTCGCGTGGTATCGACCGACCCCGGCTCGATGCGCGATTTTCAGGCGTTTGCCAAACAGACCGGCAACGAACTGCTGTCGCAGGAAAGTCGCGGCGACGACTTCATTCACACCCTCAAGCGCCGCTGAGCGTCGCTAGACCGACGGCGAAGATCAACCCAGGTCAAGCCCGCGCAGGTAGTTGCGAAAATGCGCGCCGACTTCAGGGTGCTGCAGCGCCAGCTCAACGGTGGCTTCCAGAAAGCCTTCCTTGCTGCCGCAGTCATAACGCTTGCCCTCGTATTGCAAGGCATAGACCGCCTCGTCAGCGAGCAGGCTTGAAATGCCATCGGTCAATTGAATTTCGCCGCCCACGCCCGAAGCCTGCATGCGAATGTGCTTGAAAACCGCTGGCGTCAACACATAGCGGCCAGCGACTGCCATGCGAGATGGGGCGACTTCCGGCGCAGGTTTTTCAACCATCTTGTTGATTTTCATCAGGCCCGGCGCGACCGGGTCAGCAGCGACTATGCCGTAGCGGCGCGTCTGGTCCAGCGGAACCTCTTGCACGGCCAGCACCGACTGCTGGTACTCATAAAAGGTGTCCACCATTTGCGCCAGCACCGACTTCCCATTTGCCGGGCCGACCATCAAGTCGTCGGCCAGCAGCACGGCGAACGGCTCATTGCCGACCAGATGCTCGGCGCACAGCACCGCATGGCCCAGCCCAAGTGAGCGCGGCTGACGCACGTAGGAAAAATCCATGTCGTCGGGCGTAATGGAGTGCAGGGTCTTTAGCAGTGCCTGCTTGTCTGCGTTGACGAGTTCGTTTTCAAGCTCGTAGGCGGTGTCGAAGTGGTCTTCAATCGCGCGCTTATTACGGCCAGTGACGAAAATCATGTG
Source organism: Polaromonas sp. (assembly GCA_031421375.1). Lineage (GTDB taxonomy): Bacteria > Pseudomonadota > Gammaproteobacteria > Burkholderiales > Burkholderiaceae_C > Polaromonas. Next base: position 1,370 of record JANOOO010000155.1, on the reverse strand, counting down.
GCGAATACCGGCCGCGTAGGCTTCTTCGACCGCGTACTGAATCAGGGGTTTATCAACCACCGGCAGCATCTCTTTGGGCGACGCCTTGGTGGCCGGCAAGAAACGCGTGCCCAAGCCGGCTACGGGGAAAACGGCCTTGTTGATCTTCTGTATGTGCATGGGTGTGGGCTTCGGTTGTAGGCAATGAATAATTCCAATTCCAGATCAATCCGACAGGTCGTTACTTCGCCTTGCCGTGCTACAGCACTGTCTGCGGCTTCGCGCCTACTTTCGGATTGATCTGGAAATGGAATAACGAGACATTTTGATTATTCACGCACCCGGCAAACCTGCAAGTCAGACCATCGCCCGATTCTGTGTCGGGCCGCAAGATCGAAGCCTGACCCGAGCGCCGAGCCGCACCCGCCTCGCGCATCAAGCCGGTCTGGCTTCGTCCAGGCGCGCGAGTTGGGAGCGAAGTTTTTCCAGCGTGGCGCTGTAGTCAGCCAGACGGCGTTGCTCTTGCTCCAGCACAGCGGGCGGCACTTTGGCAACAAAGGCATCGTTCGCCAGTTTGGCTTTCACCTTGACCAATTCGCCTTCAAGCCGCGCCGCTTCCTTGCCCAGGCGCAGCTTTTCTGCAGCCAGGTCCACTTCCATGTGCAGGCACAAACGAGCGTCACCAATCATCGCGACGGGTGCTGCCCCGGCCGCTGCCGCCCAGGCTGCTTCGTCGTCGAACACCTTCACATCACTGAGCTTGGCCAGAGCCTTGAGCAGCGCCGACGCACCCGTCATGAAAGCCTGATCGCCGAACACAAAGAGCGGTAGCCGCGTGGCGGGTGAGACCTTCATCTCTCCGCGCAAATTGCGGCAGGCATCGATCAGCGTTTTGAGTTTGGTGACGTGGGCTTCAGCGTCTGCATCGATCTTGCCCGGCTGGCTTTGCGGGTATGCCGCCTGGCCGACGAATTCAAATTTCTTCAAGCCTGCGACCGGCGCAACCTTCTGCCACAGCGCTTCAGTGACAAACGGAATCAGTGGATGCGCGAGCCGCAAAATGCCTTCGAGCGTGCGAATCAAGGTGCGCCTTGTGGCGCGCTGCTCGGCCGGTGTGCCGTTTTGAATCTGCACCTTGGCAATCTCTAAATACCAGTCGCAGAACTCGTCCCAGACAAATTGGTAGATGCTGCCGGCGACGTTGTCGAGGCGATAGTCAGCAAAACCCTTGGCCACGTCGGCCTCCACACGCTGCAGCGTCGATGAAATCCAGCGGTCGGCTTGCGAGAACACCAGGTATTGGTGAAACGGCTGGCCAGGGGCGCACTCGGCCTTGGTGTGCTCGGCCAGGCCGCAATCCTGGCCTTCGCAGTTCATCAGTACAAAGCGCG
>JANOOO010000154.1:0-1682 GCA_031421375.1 Polaromonas sp. | reverse complement strand
CAGCAGCACCTGATCGACCCGGAAATCTGCATCCGCTGCAACACCTGCGAGGCGACCTGCCCGGTGCAGGCGATCACGCACGACTCACGCAACTACGTTGTCGATGCCGACAAATGCAATCTGTGCATGGCCTGCATTGCGCCCTGCCCGACCGGCTCCATCGACAACTGGCGCACTCTGCCGCACGCCCGGGCTTACACGCCCGACGAACAGCTGACGTGGGACGAGCTGCCGCCCGAGTGGAGCGCGGCCCAACTTGCCGATGCCGGGGTGATAGTCGGCGCGGCCAGCGACAACCAGGGCGCGCTCGCGCCCGTCCAACCGCAACCCGCAGCCCCCGAAGCTGCGGGTGCCGCATCGACCGGCATCGCGCCGCCCGACTCTTCGGCCTACGGCGCAACGCTGCCACCCTGGTCCGCAGCCCACCCCTACACCAATCTCCACAGCCCCAAAAACCCGATCACCGCCACTGTTGCCGGCAATGTGCGCGTTACCGCTGTCGGCAAGGAATACGACACGCATCACCTGGTGCTCGACTTCGGCAGCCTGCCCTTCCCGGTGCTCGAAGGCCAATCGATCGGCATTTTGCCGCCGGGTCACGACGCGCAGGGCAAGGCGCATTTCGCCCGGCAGTACTCGGTTGCCAGCCCGCGCAATGGCGAGCGTCCCGGCTACAACAACCTGTCGCTGACCGTCAAGCGCGTTTTGCAGGACCATGAGGGCCAGGCGGTGCGCGGTGTCGCATCGAACTACCTTTGCGACCTGCAGGTCGGCGACAAGGTGCAGGTGATTGGCCCGTTCGGCAGCAGCTTTTTGATGCCGAATCACCCGCGCTCTAACATCGTGATGATCTGCACCGGCACCGGCAGCGCGCCGATGCGGGCGATGACCGAATGGCGGCGCAGGCTGCGGCAGACGGGCAAGTTCGAGGGCGGCAAGCTGATGCTGTTTTTTGGCGCGCGCACGCAGGAAGAGCTGCCCTACTTCGGCCCGCTGCAAAACCTGCCGAAAGATTTCATCGACATCAACTTCGCTTTCTCGCGCCTACCCGGCCAGCCCAAACGCTATGTGCAGGACGCGATGCGCGAGCGGGCTGCCGATATGGGCGCGTTGCTGAAGGATACGAACACCTGCTTTTATGTGTGCGGGCTCAAGAGCATGGAAGAAGGCGTGGTTCTTGCACTGCGCGATGTGGCACAACAGGCGGGGCTGATTTGGGAGACGGTCGGAGCAGCGCTGAAAAAAGAGGGGCGGCTGCATCTGGAGACGTATTGAACCAGCGCCTTAAGCGATGGCCGGGTTTCCGGGTTTCCCGGTTTCCCGCTGATATCGCCGGATGGTCGAAGCCGCAACCAATTGAGCGCCTGAAACTTGTCTTTGAGCGCACACCGGCGCTTTCCAGCACGCCTGGCGGCGATCAGTCCAGCGTCGCTCCCGACGCCTTCACGGTCTTCGCCCACTTGTCCACTTCGCCGCGCAGGAAGCCGCCGAACTGCTCGGGCGCGCTCCACGACGCGGCAAAACCCTGCGCGCTGAACTTTTCCTTGACCTGCGGCAGCTGCATGGCCCTCTTCAGCTCTTCGCTCAGTTGCGCGATCACGGCCTTCGGCGTGCCGGCCGGCGCCAGCAGGCCGTTCCACGCGAAGACCTCGTAGCCCGGAAGTCCGGACTCGGCAATCGTC
>JANOOO010000153.1:0-4784 GCA_031421375.1 Polaromonas sp. | reverse complement strand
GATGCGCGGCGCTTGGGAATTGGGATGGGCTGCAAGGCGCTTTTTGCAGCAAATATCGTGATATTTGCAAGAAAAGCAACGCCGCAGACCGCCCAAGCCAAGTGATCGCGCGCCACGATGAATTGATCTGCGCTTCCCTAGGGACCCTCTGCATAACTCCCTGCGGTCTGTGGTAACGCGGGCTCGGGCGGTCCGCTGCGTTGTTTTTCTTGCCAATAGCTGGGCTATTGGCTGCAAAAAGACGCCTTGCGGCCCATCCCGATCCGCGTACCACAGCTCCGCCAGAGTTATGCAGAGGGTCCCTAGCTGCTTCGATGCCTTTGCCAGCGGCCCACGCGCTTCAAGGCAAAGGAATCAGCAGCTTGAAATCAGTCAGGCCGGGCCGGCTTTCGCATTCAATCAAACCGTGATGTTGCTGGACGAAAGTTTGCGCCAGCGTCAGCCCCAGCCCGGAGCCACCTTCACGCCCCGACACCAGCGGGTAAAAAATGCGGTCCTTGATCTCATCTGGCACACCCGGCCCGTTATCGATGACATGCAATTCCAGTGCCAGGCGGTAGCGCTGTTTTCCGAAGGTAACTTGCCGCGCGATACGGGTGCGAAAGGTGATGGTGGCGTCGCCCTGCGCCCTGCGCGTTGCCAGCGCCAGCGCGGCGTTGTGGACGATGTTGAGCATGGCCTGAATCAGTTGCTCGCGGTCTCCGCGAAATTCAGGAATCGAGACATCGTAGTCGCGCACGACGCGCAAGCCTTTCGGAAACTCCGCCAGAATCAGCGTCCGCACGCGCTCGCACACCTCATGCATGTTGACGTCGCTCACCACGTGCGGGCGGCGGTGCGGGGCCAGCAGCCGGTCCACCAGCGCCTGCAGCCGGTCGGCCTCGTGGATGATGACCTGGGTGTATTCAGTGAGATCGCCTTTGATCTCAAGCTGAAGCAGCTGCGCGGCACCGCGAATCCCGCCCAGCGGGTTTTTGATCTCATGCGCGAGGTTGCGGATCAATTCCTTGTTGGCCTGCGCCTGGTCTATCAGGCGCTCTTCGCGGTCTTGCCTGGCTTGCTGCTCCAGCGGCAGCATCTCAACAATCGCCTCACCTGCAGTGTCAGTTTGCGCGACAACGACGTGAACCGGCATGGCTTCAGGGTTGCTGCGTTTGAGCCAGGCGTCGTAACGAAGCGCGGCGAAGGCGTTGCTGCCAGCGGCTTCAAGCGCGTTTTTCAAAATCAACGGCTCGGTAAAACAGTCGGGCAGGTGGGAGCCTTCGATGCTGCGCCGGGAGATGCCGAGCGCGTCTTCGAGCGCCGCATTGGCAAAGATGACCACGCCATCGGTGCGCACCACGGCTACCAGCGTGGCCAGCAAATCGAAGGAATGAAACCGCAGGGCCGGTGCAGCGGGCCTGCCTGGCAACGTCGGGGTGTGGGGCGAGAAAAGCTTGATCAGAGCGGAGCCTGCGGACGAAGTGCGGAGATTCGAAATTTGGGGGTCGTGTAAAGACAGGCGCGCAGCGTCACGTTGCCCAAAACACCGGGACTTAGGCCAATCGGTAGCCCGGGCAGCAGGCCCCGTTAGTTGGCAGCGACCGGCACGCGCGCCAGCTCACGCTTGAGCCCGGCTACGTCGCTTTGGCTGCGGGCAATCCCCTCTTTCATTTCAGCCACGCGGTCGAGGTAGCGTTGGTAATTGCGCCCTTCAATCCCCTGCTTGTCAGGCTCACCGTTATTGAAGTCTTTTTGCTGCTCGGCGAGACGAGCCTCGGCTTTTTTGAGTTCGCTTTCAAGAATGGTGCGCGAGTCGCTGTCGCGTGCGCGCTGCTCTGGGCCGGATTCGCTGCGCTTGCCCGAAGACGCAACGGCGGGCACTTTGACAGCCTGGCTCGGCTGGCTCGCCGTGTTCTGAACCGCCGTGCCTTGCACCACCGTGACGTTGCCGCCCGATACGGCCTTGCAATCGCGCAGCTGGGCATCTTTGGGGTTGTTGATGTATTCGGGCACGCCGCTGCTCGCGGAATTGCAGCGAAAAATTTGCTGTGCCCATGCCTGGCCGGTGCTTGCGGTCAAAAGCATAAAAGTGGTCAGCAAAGCGACGACGGGAGCAAAAGTTTTCATGGGTGGCCTCGGGGCTTGGTTGCAAATAAGGGACTCATCTGTCAACACCCCAGTATCCGGCAAAGGTGAAAAATCACAAAGGCAGCAACCCCACAGGCGGGACTGCAATGAAAAAAGGACGGCCCAAGCCGTCCTTTTTAGGTCACAAAAGGGCCTCGCCCGGTGTAAACCGTCAGCCCATTGAATTACCGATCAAAGCGAGTAATACATCTCGAACTCGATCGGGTGCGTGGCCATGCGCAAGCGCGTGACTTCACCCATTTTGAGATCGACGTAGGCGTCCAGCATGCTGTCGGTGAAGACGCCGCCTTTTGTCAGGAAGCCTCGGTCTGCGTTGAGGCAGTCGAGCGCCTGGTCGAGGCTGTGGCAAACGGTCGGGATCAGCGCGTCTTCTTCCGGCGGCAAATGGTAGAGATCCTTGGTGGCGGCTTCGCCCGGGTGGATCTTGTTTTCGACGCCGTCGAGGCCGGCCATCATCAGCGCCGAAAAGCCCAGGTAGGGGTTCATCAGTGGATCAGGGAAACGCGCTTCGATGCGGCGACCCTTGGGGTTGGCCACATACGGAATGCGGATCGAAGCCGAACGGTTTTTGGCCGAGTAAGCCAGCTTGACCGGCGCCTCGTAGCCGGGCACCAGGCGCTTGTAGCTGTTGGTGCCGGGGTTGGTGATGGCGTTGAGTGCGCGCGCGTGCTTGATGATGCCACCGACGTAGTACAGCGCAAAGTCCGACAGGCCCGCATAGCCGTCACCGGCAAACAGGTTTTTGCCGTCTTTCCAGATCGACTGGTGAACGTGCATGCCCGAGCCGTTGTCGCCAACGATGGGCTTGGGCATGAAGGTGGCGGTTTTGCCATAGGCGTTGGCGACGTTTTGCACCACGTATTTCAATACCTGCGTCCAGTCAGCGCGTTGCACCAGTGTGCTGAAACGGGTGCCGATCTCGTTCTGGCCCGCGCCCGCGACTTCGTGGTGGAACACCTCGACCGGAATGCCCAGCGACTCCAGAATCAGCGACATCTCGGCGCGCATGTCTTGCGTGCTATCGACCGGTGGCACGGGGAAATAGCCGCCCTTGACGGTGGGCCGGTGGCCGCGGTTGCCGCCTTCGAGCTTTTTGCCGGAGTTCCACGGCGCTTCGTATTCTTCGATCTTGAAGAAGGTGCCCGACATGTCGGTGTTCCAGCGCACGTCGTCAAAGATAAAAAACTCAGGCTCAGGACCGAAGTAGGCCGTGTCGCCCAGGCCGGAGGCTTTGAGGTAGGACTCGGCGCGGCGGGCAATGGAACGCGGGTCGCGGTCATAAGCCTTGCCGTCAGCGGGCTCCAGCACATCGCAGCTCATGAAGAGCGTGGTTTCTTCAAAAAACGGGTCGAGGTTGGCGGTGTTGGGGTCGGGCATGAGCTGCATGTCTGAAGCTTCAATGCCCTTCCAGCCGGCGACAGAAGAACCGTCGAACGCATGGCCGGACGTGAACTTGTCTTCATCGAAATGCGAGACCGGCACGGTCACGTGCTGCTCTTTCCCCCGGGTGTCGGTAAAGCGGAAGTCAACGAACTTGACTTCGTTGTCCTTGACCATTTTCATGACGTCTGCGACGGTCTTTGCCATCAAAATCTCCTGTTGCTGCAAGGTTGCGTTAAAAAATAATTGTCGGGACCAGAGTGCAGTTTCCATGCCAATGGAGGTCGCCAGACGGATGCCGCTTTTGGGATGGCGGCAGGCCCGCAATTGTGCCGCGAAATATGTCGCGAATTTCGCCCGTCCCAACCGATTAACCAGCGGGATTTATCGGTTAACTGGCGGCGTCGGCGAAACGGCTGAGTGGTAACAACCCAACTTTGCACCACTTTGAAGCATCGAATTGCACCAGATCGGAGCATTCAGTCAAGCGGGAATTAACGCACCAATTCCGGGCCGAGCTTCAGGTTGAACTGATGCAAGCCAGCCAGCAGCGCTGGATACGCCCGGTTCACCGCCTCTGTTGTGCCTTTGACGCCGAGCTCGATATGCCGACCGTATTGAGGGTGATCAACGCTGGGCAGGCTGAACACCTTGATGCCGGAGTGTGCGGCTTCGATCGCCAGCATCAAGGGCGTGAGCGTGGCCTCCATCGACCCCATCACGATGACCGACTTCTCGGTGTGGGCCGACCTTTGATGCAGGTGGCCGTAGCGCTGGTCTAAAACCCACTCCATCATCGGCCAGGCCATCACCGGAAACCCCGGAAGGAAATAAATGCCCCCACGGTCGTTCGCTTCGCGTAACTCCCTGCCCTCGAAGGGGGCCGCCGGGATGTGGCCCCCACGGTCGCTCACTGCGTGTAGCTCCCTGCCCCCCGAGGGGGCCGCTGCGCCTGCGGTCTGGCGAAGCCAGTCCCGCGGCCCCTGCTGGGCGTGGGGTTCATCTGATGCGTCGGCGGGGCAAAAGAACCCGGGAATTTTGTTGTACGGGTTCGGGATGATCTCGCAGCCCTCGGGAAACACGCCCATGTTCAGGCGATGAATGTTGTCGGCGCGTTCGGCGTCGTAGCTTGTGCCCTGCTCTTTCGCAACATCACGCATGCGTTCTTCGATGAGCAGCTTTGCCTCGGGGTGCAGCGCCAGTTCGCGGCCCCAGGCGCGCGCGGCGCACTGGCGTGTGTGGTCGTCGGGCGTGGCACCGATGCCGCCGCAGGA
>JANOOO010000152.1:0-5025 GCA_031421375.1 Polaromonas sp. | reverse complement strand
GACTCCATTTGCATGACTCACCGTTTTTTCAAGCGCCGGCTTCACGCTGGCTCTCCGCCGTTCAGCCACATCGCGCTGACCCTGCTGGTCGCCGGGCTGGCGGCGCACCTGGGCCTCGCGCTGAACGCGCCGCTGCCGTGGATGATCGGCCCTTTGCTGGCCAGCGCCGCTTTAGCCATGAGCGGCGGGCCGGCGACCAGCCGGACGCCGTTTCGCAACGCCGGGCAATGGGTGATTGCGGTGGCGCTGGGGCTTTACTTCACGCCGCAAGTGGTGGCGCTGATCGTTCGGCTTTCAGTGGGCGGGGCTGCACGGGCTTGACGTGTCGCCGCAGGCCACCGGAGCGGTCGATTGGCCCGGGGCCTGGCCCTGCTCGCGCTGCTGACCGGGCTGGGCTGCGGCGCGATGCTGCTGCTGGGCCGCACCAATCCGTGGTTTATCGGCGCGCTGGGGGTAGCGGTGCTGCTGACGGCCAACCGCGTGAGCCTGTCGGCGATTCCGCAGCCGCTGGCCAACGCGGCGCAGCTGGTGATCGGCATCAGTTTGGGGGTGCGCTTTACTCGCGAGTTCGTGTACCTTGCGCCGCGCTGGCTGGGCTCGGTCGCGCTGGCCTCAAGCGCGATGCTGCTGCTGTGCGCGGGCTTTGCCTGGGTGCTCGCAAAAATGGCGGGCCTGCATTGGGCGACGATGCTGCTGGCAACTTCGCCCGGCGGCATCGCCGAGATGGCGATTACCGCCAAGGTGCTGCAGCTCGGCGTGCCGCTGGTGACGGCGTTTTACCTCACGCGGCTGGCCGGTGTGCTGCTGCTGGCCGAGCCGTTATACCGCTGCTTGTATCGGGAGTCTGGGGAGTAGCGAGCCTTGCTTTTTTGGGCAATACACGCTCTCGATCAATGCAGCAAAACCGGCGTGTTAGCCAAGCCGCTGTAGCTCTCCAGCGTGTCTTCGATCTCTTCCTGCGTTGGCGTTTTTTGCGCCCAGGCGCTTAAGTGCTGCTGAAACATTTCGGCCCAGGAGCCGTCGAGATAAACCTCTTTGCCCGAGCGTTTGTCCACGATTTCAAAGCCGTGGCGTGCCAGTTCAGGAACGACGGGCTGCGGGGCGGCTGCTTCCAGCGCATTGGCGTGAATCTGCACCACCACAAAAGATTCAGAGTCGTAAAGCATTTGCATCAGGTTTCCTCTATTGGTTCTGCCTTCTACATAGCAACGATCTTGCCGACTTCAAGGCCGACAGGTAAGCCCGAACCGGCCCGATTATTTAGCAGCTATCGTGCCGACTTCGCGTCAAAGAATGTGCCGGGTCGCCAATGCAGCCGGGTTTGCGCCGGTTCAGTGGCTTCACAGCGGCTTGATGGCCCGCAGCTGCTGGTCGATGAAGTCTTTGTTGGCCTGCGTGTAGCGAAAGCGCGCAGGCAGGTAGCCCAGCGCTGGCACGTACCAGATCTCCAGCGTGCGGTCGTAGTCGTTGCGCAACTGGCTGGTCAGTTTGAGCGCGACCAGCTCGCCCAGCGGCACCTGCAGCAATTCCTCGGCCTCGATCAGAAAAGTCCACAGCTCGGCGCTGCGCGGCCCGGCGGTGTAAACCGAAATCGTCGTGCCCAGCGGAAAAGCCGCCGGGCTGCCTGCCAGCATGCCGCTTAGCTGCATGAAGACGCTCAAACGGTCTTGCGCGCCGGGCATCCAGACGGCGGGCGGTGCGTTGCTGCTGAAGGTGATCTGCTGCTTGTCGGCCTCAAAATGCGCCGCCTGCTCGCGCTTGCGGCTGGTGTCGGCAAAGCGCAGGGGGGCCAGCCCGCCTGCATCGATCTGGCCCCGGCTGACGAGGCTACGTGAGCCGAGCAAAAAGGCGCTAACGGTGATGCGGCTGTCGTAGCTGCTACCGGCGTTGTTCCAGTCGAGCTGGGCGCGGGCCTGGTAGTTGAGCCCGGCCGCGCTGCCGGTCATGCGGTAACTTAATTCCACGCTGGGCGGCAGCGCCATTGCGGTGATGGGCGTGGCCTGCAGGCCGGGTGGCGGCGGGGCCGGGGCGGCTTCGGCGGGTGGAGTGGCCTGCGCGGAGACCTGGGGCGAATCGGCAGGCGGCTCCACGGGGCTCACCGGCAGCGGCGCAGGCTCCACAGTCGCTATCGATTCAGGAGCTGCTTGCGCCCGTTCTGATTGGGTTTCAGGCACTTTTTGTTCATTATTCGATGGCTTTTTGGGTTGTGGCAGCACCTTTTTCGCGGAAACAGGCTTGGGAGCGGGCAGGCTGGGCGGCGCAGCCACAGCGGTGGCGGCGATCACGCGGGTGTCCATCGGCTGCACTGGTGCGGGCGACAGGGCAGGCTGCACGGCGAAGGGCTGGCCGCGCAGTGCCAGCGTGTGAACCGCCAGCACCGCCAGGGCTAGCAACGCCAGCGTGGGCCAGGGCGCGCGCGCTGCGGCAGGGGTGGGGGATGCGTCGGGCGAGGCGCGCATGCAAGGGTACAAAAATTGTGCGGCGGAGTGAAAAGTGGGCAGCGCTCATCGTATCGTGCGTGTGATGTGCCTTCGGCCACGGCGAGGCTTCGCACCAACCCGGCTTGCGCGAGGCACGCCCGCAACCCACCAGGAACCCCCATGAAACTAGCCACTTACAAAGACGGTGCACGCGACGGCCAGCTCGTCGTCGTCTCCAGCGATCTCGCCAGCGCGCATTACGCCACCGGCATTGCCAACACGCTTCAGCAAGTGCTCGACGACTGGAATTTCATGTCGCCGCAGTTGCAGGATTTATCAAGCGCGCTCAACGCCGGCCGGGCACGCCACGCCTTTCCGTTCGAGCCTGCACGCTGCATGGCCCCGCTGCCGCGCGCCTACCAGTGGGCTGATGGCTCGGCCTTCATCAACCACGTTGAACTGGTGCGCAAGGCGCGCGGGGCCGAGGTGCCGGCGAGCTTTTACACCGACCCGCTGATGTACCAGGGCGGCAGTGACGATCTTCTGGGCCCCTGCGACGACGCGGCCTTCGCCAGCGAAGACTTCGGCATCGACTTTGAAGCCGAGATTGCCGTCATCACCGCCGACGTGGCGATGGGGGCGACGCCTGCGCAGGCGCTCGACGGCATCCGGCTGGTGCTGCTGGCCAATGACTGGTCGCTGCGCAATTTGATTCCCGACGAGCTCGCCAAGGGCTTTGGCTTTGTGCAGAGCAAGCCGGCAACGGCCTTCAGCCCCGTCGCGGTCACGCTCGACGAGCTGGGAACGGCGTGGGACCAGGGGCGCTTGCACCTGACGCTGCAAAGCAGCTGGAATGGCCGCAAGGTCGGGATGTGCGAGGCCGGCACCGAGATGACGTTTCACTTCGGCCAGCTGATCGCGCACCTGTGCAAGACGCGCAATGTGCGTGCCGGCAGCATCGTCGGCTCGGGCACCGTCAGCAACAAAGACTGGGCGCGCGGCTATAGCTGCATAGCTGAAAAGCGCGCGATTGAAACCATCGAGGGTGGCAAGCCGGTCACCGCCTTCATGAAGTTCGGCGACACCATCCGCATCGAGGCGCGTGGCAAGGACGGGCAGGATGTGTTTGGCGCGATTGAGCAGACGGTGGTGATGGCGCGGCAGGCGTAGTCGCTATTGTTTTCGTAGCTTATTACGCTCGTCCGGAAAGGAAATTGAGGCATTTCTTTATAAATAATGTGCGATCCGGGTGCGCTGGAATCCCCGCAGAAGCCCAAAAAGATCGAAGATAGCAGCCGCAATCCAACCCCCCACAAGGAGACACCCATGAGCGACAGCGATTCACCCTTCGCCAACTTCGGCAAGCTGGTTCCCGGCTTCGACTTTTTGCAGAACCTGACCAAACAGGCCACCGACAGCGCGGCGAAAAGCTTGCCGCAAATGCCGCAGCTGGCCAGCTGGGTCGCCCCGACCGTCAGCGTGGAAGAGCTTGAAAAGCGCATTCAGGAGCTCAAGGCCGTGCAGTTCTGGCTGGACCAAAACGCCACCGCGTTGAAGGCCACCATCCAGGCGCTGGAGGTGCAGAAAATGACGCTGGCCACGCTCAAAAGCATGAACGTGGCGATGGGTGATGTCGCCAATGCTTTTAGCTTCAAGCCTGCCGATGCGAAGGTGAGCGCGCAATCAACTCAGCCAACTCATGCGCCTCACACCTTCACCGGACTTGAAGTGCCGCCGCCCCGTTTTGGCAGCGGCACGGCGAGCGCCGCTCCCGCGCCTGCGCCTGCCAAGCCCGAGCCAGCGGCTGAAGCTGCCGCTGCTCCGAAAGCCGAACCTGCTACCAGCGTCGCCGGCAATCCGGGCGTGATCGACCCAATGCAGTGGTGGGGTGCGCTGACGCAGCAGTTCCAGACCATCGCCGCCGACGCGATGAAAGACGTTGCCAAAAAAGCCGCCATCAACACCAGCCACAGCAGCCACACGAGCCGCAAGCCCACCGCCGCGCCGCTGCAAGGCGCGATGAAATCGGCCACCGATGCCGCAACCGAATTGGCCAAAAACATGCAGGCCGGCATGACGAAGGCGATGACTGCGCCGTTCGAGGCAAGCCCGGCACCGCGCTCGCGCGGCACCGGCACGGCCTTGCGCACCGGCAGTGCCTGGCCCACGCCTGTGGCCGACAAAAAGTCGCCTGCAGCAAAAGCAGGCAAGGCGACCGGCAAACAGGCAGCCAAGACCCCTGCGAAAACAGTGGTGAGAAAAGCGGCCACCACCAAGGCGAGCGGAGCAGAGCGAAAATAGTTGGCTCGGCCAGCGTCAATTCATGCCCTTGTTCCCGCTCGGCGGGAAGTCCCTGATCGGTCAATCGCCAATAATTAATCGCCAATGGTCAATCGCCAATGGTCAATCGCTCATGGTTAATGGCCAATGCCGCTGACGGTCGTCGCTCAATGAGCCAGACCGCTGCTGGCCCACCCCTTCAACGCTGCGCAGCAAGCGACACCCCACCATGAAACTCTTCCCCTACGGTCACGCCACCCACCCGCAGTGGCAGATGGCAGCTGCGCTGGTTTTGGCGCAGTTGCGCGCGCAGCGCGCACTGCCC
>JANOOO010000151.1:0-3276 GCA_031421375.1 Polaromonas sp. | reverse complement strand
AGAAAGCATGTTGCTGCGCGCAATTGAGACCTTAATCGATCAGCGTTTATCTGCCGCGCGCCCAAGCTTGATAAAACCAAAATCGCCTCCTGAAGCAGATGAACCTTGTTTGACTCAACCGCCTGTGAGGCGGTCGATAGTAGGCATTGAACTCTTCAAGCCCCTTTGACCGGGCAGATTATGGGCGGGTCCCTGCGCGGTTGGCAAGCCGAAGCCGCACCGGCAAAGGCGGGCTGGCAATTTTCTGAGCGTAGAGCCCATGTCCTGGGCGATTCACCGGGGCCACCTGGCGCTTGGCCGACGCTTCGTCGGCTGCACAGAACGCCGTCAGCCACACCGCCGACAAAACCGGGAGCGGGCGTTTTCGGGGTCAGAGCGCAAATTACCCGAGCCTACGGCCCGCCCTTCGGGTGCTTCGCTTCGCTGCGCAGCGAAATTGCGATCTGACCCCAAAAACCATCCACCCGCATCCGCCTCCGATCCCGATCCCGAATCCGGCCTCGCGCCCCAACCCTTGTGGATGCGCCGAGGAGCGCAGGGAAAAGCGGATCAGGGACCGCGATTGTCTGAGCGCAGCGAGTTCGAGCGGGACCCCGCTTTTTCCGAGCACCGCAGGTTGCCCGTAGCGAAGCGCAGGGACGCAGGAACCAGGGTCGCCTTTCTTTTCCTTAGGTTTCTTTGGCGAAGCAAAGAAAAGTAAGTCGCCCGCCGCGGCGACAGAGCGGCGCCGGAACGCAGCAAAAAGCCGACTTCGAATCACAAGCATGCGCTCTACGCAAGCGAGCTCTCTGGCACCATGCCGAGAAATCGGGAGCGGTTTTCGGGGTCAGAGCCCAAATTCCCCGAGCCTGCGGCCCGCCCTTCGGGTGCTGCGCCGCGCTTCGCAGCGAAATTGCGATCTGACCCCAAAAACCATTCGTTCCCGAAGTTCCCGAATTTGACTGCGCACCGCAACACCATTCCCCCCAAGCCCCCTGACTGAAATCGCTACCGCTCCAGACATTTCTGTCACCCGTGAGAAGCAAAAAAACGTTGCTTCCTTACGCAAATGTGTTGCCATCGAACAAATTGTTGTTCGATGCAAACACGCGGCGGCCAAACCTGTTGCGTCCACGCCGAATTCAGCGTTTTCCGTAACTGATTGAAAGTGGCCCTTACAGCGGCACGGTGCTTGCGAAATAAAACGCAGTCGGCATCAAGGAACAAGGAGAGGAGCACCCACTGAGGGGTTGCGAACGAGGATCCTGAGTCGCCCCAGGGCGGCCATGCTGACCCCTTGACCCCCGCTTCGGCGGGAGGTCCTGCGGTTAAACGTAATTTCAGTTCAGCGCATCGTGTCGAGCGTTGAACCCACCCGGTTTCCAAGGTGTCTCCGGCAGAGGGCAAAGGCGACAGCAGGCAGGCAGACCATCAACCTGCCCGCTGCGTGAGCAGCCGTCAGGGGCTCTGCCGGACGATTTTTTATCATGGCGTTCCCCGTAGAATCCGCGCCATGACTTTTCTTGAGATGCTGCACGCAGCAGCGGCCAAAAATGGCTCCATGCTCTGCGTCGGCCTCGATCCAGACCCAGCCCGATTTCCTGATTCGATGCGCGGTGACGCCGACAAAATCTACGACTTTTGCGCTGCCATCGTCGAAGCCACGGCCGATCTGGTCATCGCCTTCAAGCCGCAAATCGCCTGGTTCGCCGCGCACCGCGCTGAAGCGCAACTCGAACATCTGATCGCCCACATGCGCCGCTGCGCCCCTGGCGTGCCGGTCATCCTTGACGCCAAACGCGGCGACATCGGCAGCACTGCCGCGCAGTACGCGATTGAAGCCTTCGAGCGCTACGGGGCCGACGCCGTCACGCTGTCGCCTTTCATGGGTTTTGACTCGATCGAGCCCTATCTGGCCTACCACCGCAAGGGCGCGTTTTTGCTGTGCCGCACCTCCAATCCCGGCGGCGATGATCTGCAAAACCAGCGCTTGAGCGAGCTTGACGGCCAGCCCCGGCTGTATGAGCACATCGCGCAACTCGCGCAGGGGCCGTGGAACACCAATGGCCAGCTCGGTCTGGTTGTCGGCGCGACCTACCCGCGCGAGATTGAGCGCGTGCGCACGCTGGCCCCGACTTTGCCATTGCTGATTCCGGGCGTCGGCGCGCAGGGCGGCGATGCGCTGGCCACGGTGCGTGCAGGCTGGCGCGCCGATGCACCCATCATCGTCAACGCGTCGCGCAGCGTGCTCTATGCCGCAAGCACCGGCGACTTTGCCGCCGCGGCGCGGCGCGAAGCGATTGCGCTGCGGGCCACGTTGCAGGCTGCGCGCGCCGACTGAGGCAATAGCAAACCCCGACACCGCTCGGGCGGGCCCTTCGACAGGCTCAGGATGAACGGATAGCTCATCCTCATACGATGTTGGGATAACCAACAAGACGTGTACGCCATTTCGGCCTTGAATATCGACGCGCCTTGCTGATTCTTTTGCGCAACCGCCAGGCGTAAAAAAGGCTTGCGGAATCAATCCCGCTTGAGAACCAAAGTGGCAACGTAAGACGCATTGCTGCTCTGAAGTAGGCAAACGCTTACAACGCGTAACAAGTAGCACGCACATGCCTCGCTTTCTTGCAGGCCTGGACTCACACCCGCCCTAAAGTCGAGCGGCTAAACAAAAAACGAGGGTGGGGAATAGGGAGTTAAAAGAGATGGTCCACGACCCATCGGTCGCGGACTCCGGCGCGATTTCGCCCGGAATTGGGGCGGGTAGCGCTTTGGCCAGTGCCGCGCTGCATGCAGCCTGCGATGGCAGCGGTTCTGGCGGGAGCGGTAGCAGCGCAACGGCTGGCACGCTGGTCAGGCGTGGCCGAGGGCGAACTGGCCGGCGTCTTGCCGAACCTGCCCCGCTTCGGCGGGGCGGGCTACCCGGGCAATCTGGGCTTCATGGGCTGATGCTTTGGGGCCGATGGGCTCACCCGTGCAGCAACTCGTCAGCGCACCACCATCGCCGTGAACGGCCACACATAGGGCTTCAGCGTGATCCGCCTGTCGGACCCAGTAGTGACGGGCGCAAGCAGCTATAAAATCAATAGCGTCACAGGCAAAAACCCGGCAATGGGAAACCACGCATTTTTTCGGCTACCTTCGCTGTCAAGCTGGGCAGTCCACCCGGAAGGTCAGGCTCCTAGTGTGGCTCCATGCCGTTCAGTGTGGAACTTGACATCACAAACACCGATGGGTTAGCCCGCCGGCCTGTGGCATCGCTAGCTGCAGCGGGTTGACGGGCAAATGCTTGAG